>NZ_JBSFWK010000010.1:0-255850 GCF_053594815.1 Streptomyces sp. NPDC002577
GCAGGGCGCCTGCGGCGGCCAGGCCGGTCGAGGCGGTAAGCAGGGCGAGACGCTGAATCCGGGAGGTGCGAGGCATGGAAGATCTCCTTTGGTGGTGGGGGAAGGGGGCCGTCGAGCGGCCTTGCCCGTTCGAGGGCGCCTTTCGACGGCGGGACGCATGTCCCGTGAAAACCCGCCGCGGGGCTATCCCAGCGCTGCGGGTGGGCCACCCTGCTCTGCGTGACCCGGTGTGTCTCCAGTAAGCCCCGGACGAGCGCTGCGGGTCACGCCCCTGCAATTCGGGGCTTGACGGACGGTTGCGACCCGGATATCGGCGCCGGTGAGAATCGGCGCCTGCCAGGCCGAGCGCGCCGCTGCGGGGGCAACCGGAGGCAGCCGCGCAACGTCCGGGCCGACGATCAGGCAGGCACACATGGCGTCACATGACGTCGGGTGGCACCGCTTGGTGTCATCCGGTGCCAGGCGGTGCCAGGCGGTGCCAAGCGGTGCCGTTCCGCACCGCCAAAAGCGCATGAGCCTGCATGGCGCCACCATGACTCAGACCTCCTCCCTTCATGTTTCCCCAGCTCGGTGCGGCCGCTTTCGATCCCGCCCTCGATAAGGTGCCATCCGGGCTTGCCCATGGCGCCATAGTGGTGCCATCATGACGTCATGGACCTCACCCCGTATGTCGACACCCTCCGCCGCGAACTCGCGGTGGCCGCCGAAGCCGGTGGCGACGCAGCCCGCGAGCTGGCCGAGAGGCTCACCGCTCCCCTGGAGTCGGCGACCCGGCTGATCATGCTCAATGTGCTCTCCGCCGCGATGGACGAGATCACCCGCGAACTCGCCCCCGGCTCGGTCGACGTACGGCTGCGCGGGCTCGACCCCGACTTCGTGGTGACGCTGCCGCCCATCGACGGCGGCGCCCCCGCGGAGCCGGCCGCGCTCGCCGAACCGTTCAAGACCTCGGCCCCGGCCGACGGCGACGAGGGTGGCACCGCCCGCGTCAATCTGCGTCTGCCGGCCCACCTCAAGGCGCGCGCCGAGGAGGCCGCGAGCCGCGAGGGCCTGTCGGTCAACGCGTGGCTGGTGCGGGCTGTGTCGGCCGCGGTCGAGGGCGGTGGCACGCCACGTACGACGGGGAGGAGCCGCACCGTCGGACAGAGCTTCACAGGCTGGGTGCGCTAGCCGAGCCCGCACTCGCCCCCAAAAAAGAAAGCACAGCACCCACACCACGTCCCACCAGCGGGGACGACCCAAGGACTCATGAGGACGGTACAGCCATGCCTTCTTTCGACACTCCCGAACCGATTTCGGTTACCGCCTACCTGTACGCCGGTTCCATCCGGTTCATCGCAGGTGACCGCCTCGACACCGTCGTCGAGGTGCGGCCCCGCGCCCCGAAGAAGGACCTGGACGTGCGGTCGGCCGACCAGACCGATGTCGCCTACGCGAGCGGCGTCCTGACCGTCACCACGCCCAAGGCCAATCTGCTCGGGCGCGGCGGCACTGTCGACGTGACGGTGGAACTGCCCACGGGCTCGCGCATCGAAATGACCGGCGCCGGGGCCAATGTGCTCGGCGAGGGCCGGCTCGGCGAGGTCCGCGTGAAGACCTCGGCCGGCGACGTCCGCCTCGACACCACCGGCCCGCTGAACCTGACCGCGTCGCACGGCTCGATCACCGTGGACCGGGTCGAGGGCATGGCCGAGATCACCAGCAGCACCGGCAACGTGCGCGTCGGCACCGTCGACGGCCCCGCCGTGCTGAAGAACTCGCACGGCACCACGACCGTCGGCGCCGTCAGCGGCGAGCTGCGGGTGAGCGGCGCCAACGGCGGCATCGACATCGCGCGCGCCGAGGCGTCGGTCACCGGCACTACGACCAACGGCTACCTTCGCGTCGCCGAAGTCGCCTGCGGCAACGTCCAGTTGGAGACCTCCAACGGTCCCATCGAGGTCGGCATCCGCGAGGGCACCGCCGCCTGGCTCGACGTCAGCTCCAACAACGGACAGGTACGCAACACGCTCGCCGCATCCGAGGCCCCGGAGCAGACCGAGGACACCGTCAAGGTCCGCGCACGGACCAACTGGGGCAACATCGACGTCCTCCGCGCCAAAGCCTGAGCGCTCTCATCCCCCGCACCAGCCTCATCTCTTCCGACCCCGGTCACTTCACCCTTCGAACGGGAGGGGCTCCATGCCCTCATCTGTCATGCCCACACCCAGGCGAAGCGACGGTCACCCGTCGCCGGCTGCCGTCTCCACCGTCGGTCTGCGCAAGTCGTACGGCGACAAGACCGTGCTCGACGGTATCGATCTGCGTATCCCGGCCGGGTCCGTGTTCGCGCTGCTCGGGCCCAACGGCGCCGGCAAGACCACCGTCGTGAAGATCCTGTCCACGCTCATCACCGCTGACGGAGGGCAGGCCCAGGTCGCGGGCCACGACGTCGCCACGTCACCGGACGGGGTGCGTGCCGCGATCGGCGTCACCGGGCAGTTCTCCGCCGTCGACGGGTTAATCACCGGCGAGGAGAACATGCTCCTCATGGCGGACCTGCACCACCTGTCCAAGCGTGAGGGGCGACGGGTCGCCGCCGAGCTGCTGGAGCGGTTCGATCTGACCGAGGCCGCGAAGAAGCCCGCTTCCACCTACTCCGGCGGCATGAAGCGCCGCCTGGACATCGCCATGACCCTGGTCGGCAAACCGCGGATCATCTTCCTCGACGAGCCGACCACCGGCCTCGACCCGCGCTCCCGCCACAACATGTGGCGGATCATCCGGGAGCTGGTCACGGGCGGCGTCACCGTCTTCCTCACCACCCAGTACCTGGAGGAGGCCGACGAACTCGCCGACCGCATAGCGGTGCTGAACGACGGCAAGATCGTGGCCGAGGGGACCGCCGACGAGCTGAAGCGGCTGATTCCCGGCGGGCACGTCCGGCTCCGGTTCTCCGATCCGACGGCGTACCAGTCGGCAGTCTCCGCCCTGAGCGAGGCCTCCCGGGACGACGAGGCGCTGGCGCTGCAGATCCCCAGTGACGGCAGCCAGCGCGAACTGCGCTCCATCCTCGACCGGCTGGACTCGGCCGGCATCGAGGCGGACGAGCTCACCGTGCACACGCCCGACCTCGACGACGTCTTCTTCGCCCTGACCGGCTCCACCGTGCCGAGCCAGCCGAACCAGCCGAACCAGCCGAACCAGCCCAAGGAGGCTGTCCGATGAGCTCCGTCTCCCTCGCCGTACGCGACTCCTCCACGATGCTGCGCCGAAACCTCCTGCACGCGCGCCGCTACCCGTCCCTGACTCTGAACCTGCTGCTGACGCCGATCGTCCTGCTGCTGCTGTTCGTCTACATCTTCGGCGACGTGATGAGCGCGGGCATCGGCGGCGGCGGCGCCGATCGCTCCGAGTACATCGCGTATCTCGTCCCGGGCATCCTGCTGATGACCATCGGCGGCACCACGGTCGGCACCGCGGTGTCCGTCTCCAACGACATGACCGAGGGCATCATCGCCCGCTTCCGCACGATGGCGATCCACCGCGGCTCCGTGCTCATCGGACACGTCATCGGCAGCGTGCTGCAGGCGGTCGTCAGCGTGGTTCTCGTCGGTGCCGTCGGTGTGGCCATCGGCTTCCGCTCCACGGATGCCACCGTCCTGGAGTGGCTCGCGGCGTTCGGGCTGCTCGCGCTGTTCGCCCTGGCGCTCACCTGGATCGCGGTCGGGATGGGCATGGTCAGCCCGAACGCCGAGGCGGCCAGCAACAACGCGCTGCCGCTGATCTTCCTGCCGCTCATCTCCAGCGCCTTCGTCCCGGTCGACGCGATGCCGGGCTGGTTCCAGCCGATCGCCGAGTACCAGCCGTTCACGCCGGCCATCGAGACCCTGCGCGGCCTGCTGCTCGGCACCGAGATCGGCAACAACTGGTGGATCACCATCGTCTGGTGCCTGGGCCTGGCGGCGCTCGGCTACCGCTGGTCGAAGGCGGTGTTCAACCGCGACCCGAAATGACCGCGCGGGCCGTCTCCCGCAGCTCGTTTCGCCCGAGGGCGCCGTACCCCGACACCGCGTCGGCGTACGCCGCCCCGTCGGCGTAGGCCGGCAGGCCGACGAGCAACGCCTCGCCGAGAGCTCGCGCCTTCCACGCCGAACTCGACGCGACCCCCGCCTTCAAGCGGTTCGGCCCCATCGAAGTGCGGACCGACCAGACCGGCCAGGTGCTGCTCGCCGTCACGCTCGCGCTGGTGGCGCTGTCCACGCTCAACACCGTGCTCGTCGGCTGGAGCACCGCCGTGCAGGCCCGGCGCACCCTGACCATCACCCGTACTCTCGGCGCCACCCCCGGCCAGGTCGTCACGGCGCTCTGCACCGCGCAACTCCTGCCCGCCGTGGCCGGAGTGGCGGCAGGTATTCCGGCCGGGCTCGGCCTGTACTGGTTCTTCGGCACGCAGATCACGCCCCCTGGATCGTGGCTGTTCACCGCCGCCCTCGTCATCCTGCTGGCAGTCGGAGCGCTGACCGCCCTGCCCGCATGGGCCCACACTCGCAGCCCCGCCGGACGCGCCCTCAACGCCGAACCCGCCTGACGGACCCTTTACCAGGGCCGCCGATTATTCAGTCATGACTACCAAGTACGACGTGAAGCGCGAGTTCAAGAAGTGCTACTCGCCCAAGAACACCGACTGGGAGCTCGTCGACATCCCCGAACTCCATTTCCTCGCCATCGACGGGCACGGCGACCCGAACACCACCGCCGCGTACCGCCACGCGGCCGAGGCGCTCTACGCGGTCGCCTACACCGCTAAGTTCACGAGCAAAGGCGACCTCGGCAAGGACTTCGTCGTGGGCCCGCTTGAGGGACTGTGGTGGGCGGACGACATGGACGACTTCCTGGCCAGGCTCAAGGACAACTGGCGATGGAGACTGCTCATCAACGTCCCCGACTGGATCACTGGCGGCATGATCGAAGACGCCAAGCACACCGCCCTGACCAAGAAGAACCTTCCCGCTATTCCGGACGTTCGGTCAGAGACGCTGCACGAAGGCACCAGCGCCCAGGTCCTCCACATCGGCCCTTACGACGACGAGACACCGATCCTGACCAGGCTGCACCACGATTACCTCCCCGCTAACAACTTGCGGGAGGCGGGGTTGCACCACGAGATCTACCTCAGCGACCCACGCAGGACTGACCCCGCCAAGCTCAGGACCATTCTTCGGCAACCCGTCGAAGCGCAATCCGGTTGAGGACGTCGGCGTGTCAGCGGAGGGCGATGCCCGCGAGCGAGGTTGGAGAACAGTGCTCGTCAGCGGTCGGCGACGGGGAGCGTGCCGCCGGGATGCCGCGAACCGGCATTCTGGGGCACTGTGGCCCCCCGGCGGTCGGCCGGCAAGATGGGCGCGCTCCACATGATGGAGACTGCGGTGCGTGAGTAGCCCGACGTTCAGCCGGCGGTCGCCGGCGGTCACGTAGGGCTGCTTATTCGCCGCCGTCGAGGTCGGTGCGCCCGCGGAGTACCCGTAGCTCGTGACCGTGGAGCTGCATCTCGTACAGCTTTCCCCGCGCGTTTTCGAAGGGGTGGTGCAGGACCATCATCAATTGGCCGTCGAAGGTGTGGAACAGCATGCCGTGACCGCTGTCGTTCCGGACCAGCGGCCGGTGCTGGTGCCACGGCCCTGCGATGTCGCCGGATGTCGAGACGGCGTAGGTCTGCACATAGCCGCCGCCGATGGTGCCGTCCTGGCCGACCACGTTCTTTTCGTACGTCGACCACAGCATGAGCAACGACCCGTCAGGGGTGCGGTACAACTGGGGGCCGTCGGTGACGTAGGGCGGGAGTTGATGCGGTACGCCGCCGGGGATCTGGGCGCTGATCCAGGGCGCGTCCGAGGCCTTGAACAGGAAGACCGGAGCTCCGATCGTCCCGGTCAGGTCCGGAGTCAGCCGGATCGCTTCCATGGTTCCGTCGATGGTCTGCAGCCACTCGTGCGCGTACACCATCCAGGGCTGCCCGGACGGGTCGACGTAGAGCGTGCCGTCGAGGGTCATGAGGTTCTCGGGCGGGGTGGGGCGTGATGGATCGAGGACGGTGAAGGGGCCCAGCAGCGAGTCGGACACGGCCGTGATCGTGCCGCGCATGTAGTTCGGGATCTGGAACGGTGTGCCCCATTGGTCGGCGGGTGGTACCGGAAGCGGTTTGCCCTGGTTGTGCAGCGTGGTGAACAGGTAGTACTTGCCGCCCCATTCGTGCACCTCCGGCGCCCATCCGCCGTCGGTCGCCCAGATTCCCTGTTGCTCGACGGCCAGGAAAACAACGACGGGGCGCGTCCAGTCGCGCAGGTTGTGGCTGAGATAGACCATCGTGCCGATGCCGTCCACGCCTGATACGGACGGGTCGTTGGACGTGTAGAGGCAGTAGGTGCGGGTCTTGTCGTCGGCGACGATGAACGGATCGTGCAGCGGCATGTCGGGAAGCCGCATCAGTTCGGTCTCAGCCACGGTCGAAGAATACGTTGAGACAGTGTCGGCGGAAGCCGACGCGGATGACGGAGACCCTGCGCCGAGGAAGGCGGCGGCGATTTCTCGGTCTCCCTCAGCACCCCCCAGTGCGGGCGCACCCCGGATACGGCGTGCGCCGTCGACGCCGTCGCGGGCGGCAGCCCCGTTCGCGCGAAGAGTGCCGGCGGGCACCCGATCGCGGGGCCGCAACCGAGCATGCGTGCACGGTGGCATGTAGGCCACTACGGTCGACGACATCGCGACCGCGGCCGGCACCACACGAGTGACCTTCTACGCGCACTTCCCGTCCCGCAGCGAACTGATGAAGGCGCTCAACGACGAGCAGCTCAACGAGGCGCTGCCGCGCGTCCGCTTCCCCGAGCACGGCTCCACAGCGCAGGACCTCGTCGCCACCGTCGCCCAGGGGACGCCGGAGGCGATCATGGCGTGGCTGCGGCGAACCGCCGACAGTTGGCCGGCCATCCGGCCGATCATCCGCATCGGCCGCGATGCCGCGGTGGTCGATCCAGAACTCACCGACCTGGTCGAGCGATGGAACGAGGAGGCCATCAGCGACATCGAGGACGGACTGGCGAAGGCCGGGCGCTTCGAGCCCCATCAACGCCACTTCCGGGGCGTTCTTGCGATGGCCCAGCTCGACTACATCGCCCAGTACTGGGATCGTGCCGACTAGAAGCTCACACGTGACCAGATGCTTGACGAGCTCAGCACCAGTTGGGTTCGGCTACTGACCTGATCACGTCCGAGGGAGCGGTCGCGAGATCGAGGGCAAGGTCGCGTTGTTCGAGCTGTTCGGGAACATCGACGCGTGGCCGACTGCCCAGCGGATTGTTGATCGGCACCTGCATGGCCGGCGTCGGCCCGGCGTTCCGGGCCGTGCCCGGAACCCTTGGCGGCCGACGCCGGCCCGGGGGTCAGAGGTGGCCGCCCGGGGTCACCGTGAACGTCGCGGGACCGGCCGGCAGATCCACCGTGTACTGGCGCAGGTAGGTGTCCAGGAACGGTGAGCGGGCGCCGGGGGTGGCGGTGTCGTCGGCCGGGTCGTCCAGGGCCAGCTTGAGTTGCGCGCCCTTGACCTCGATCGTCTCGCCGGAGGGTGTGTCGCGCCACGAGCCGGTCTGGATGGAGCCGATCTCCACGGCCAGGACGTGCCCGGCTGCCAGGGTCCAGTCGGTCGCCTTGAGATCGACGGTCAGCCGGCCCGAGTCCAGCAGGGAGACCTGCTCGTCGAACATGGCGGCCGTGCCGTCCGGGGCGACGTCGTACAGCTTGAGCATGACGTTGCCCTCTCCCTTGGCGGTCAGGGAGACCTGCGGGGTGCCGGTGACGCGCACGGCCTGCTCGACCGGTTTCGACCACACGAAGAAGCTCGACGTGACCTCACCGGCTTCCTGCTGCTTCGCCAGTCCCTTGGCCAGGCCCTTCGGGGCGGCCTGCTCGGTCGCGGGCGCGTTCTCCATGTCCCACTCGCCGGACGGCTGTGCGGATGCCTGCGGCGTCGGCTCGCCGGACGCGGCCAGGGCCGCGCGGGCGGAGGCGCCGCCGTCGTCCACGTAACTGCCGCCGCCGAGCGGGAGGGTGACGGACCGCTCAACGACCGGCCACGTGTCCTGGGCGCGCCAGGCGCCGGTGGAGTCCTCGACGGCGTAGGCCGGGTAGTCGACCGTCGGCTCGATGCCCTTGAGGTACTCGTCGTAGAAGGAGAGGGTCTCGTCGTACCAGCCCTCGCGGCCCATGGACAGACGCCCGTCGCTGGTGCGGTCGCCGCCGCGCACGTGCTCCCACTGGCCGAGCCACCCGCGCTCGGGGCCCTCGTGGTTGTCGAGGTACTCCTGCATCTCCTCGGGCTTGGTGTTGTTCTCGATGAAGCCCTGGGTGACGAACAGCGGGGTGTCGGTGCCCTCGGCCATCTTCGCCAGGTCGCGGGAGGTCCAGTGCTCGTCCCCCTGGTCGGCGATCCGGTATCCGGCCGAATTCTCCGTGAGGCACTCCGGGTGGGTCTCCTCCCACCGGGCGTTGGCCTGGTAGTGCGCGTCGTCGTCTGCCAACGGGTCCATCGTGGCTATGGAGTTGTAGGCGTTGGCGGTGCCGGTGACGTTCGGGCGGGGCACGCCGTTGGAGTAGATGTACTGGTACATGTCCCACACGGGCTCCTGGGCGACGACGGCCTTGAGCGCGTCCTGGTCCAGGTCGTTGCCGATGAGGCCCGTGACGGCGTCGTACGACTTGCCGTACATGCCCACCGCGCCGGTGGACCACGGCTGGCTCGCGGCCCAGTCGATCGAGGCCTTGACGTCGGCCTGCTCGCCGGGGCCGGCCCAGTCGAGGCAGCCGGTGGAGCCGCCGAAGCCGCGCAGGTCCACCATGACGAAGGCGTAGCCGTGGGCGAACAGGTCGGTGCCCTCGATGAAGTCCTGGAAGCGGGACGAGGGGCCGGTGTGCGTCCAGCCCTCGGGTCCGGTCTGCCCGGAGTGCGCGAAGTACGGGCCGATCGACACGATGACGGGTACCTGCTGACCCTCGGTCAGTCCCTCGGGCAGCAGGACGTCGGCGTGCAGTTCGGTGCCGGAGTCGTCCGAGGACGGGAAGTACTGCTGCGTCCAGACCGAGCCCTCCGGGACACGGTCGTTCTCTTCGTGGGTGACGGGGTCGGTTGCGGTCGCGATCGCGCCTGTCCGGGCCTGCGCTGTGGCGGCGGGCTCGGACGCCGTGCCGGGCGCCGCGGTGGCGGGGCCGGCGAGCGCGCCGGTGAACGCGAGGGTGGTGACGAGCGCTGAGGCGGCCCAGGCAGCCGCGCGACGTCTTTTCACATGCGCCTCCCAGAGTGATGGGTACGGGATGGTGCAGGTGGTGCCGGTCGAGCAGCGGCGCCTGGCCCGCCGTCGACGGAGCGACGACGGGCTGCCGCACGCACGCGGGGAGCTGGACCGCGGGCGCGGAACGGAGCCGACGGCGAGGGAGCTTATGATCACCGTTGAAACGCGTCAACGCTGCGGTGTGTCAGGCGTGTTACCGGTGTGACCCGACCGGTGCCGTCAGCGACTTGCGTCCTTCAGCGCAGCGGCGTGGCAGCCCTGATGGGCCTGTATCCGTCCAACACGGGCGTGTCTGGGGCAGAGATGATCCGAGCGTCCATGTCCTGACAGGACTCGTCGCGCCGTCAGTCGGTGTGCACGGCGGCGGCCGACTCGGAGAATTCCCGTTCGCTGCCGTGCCCTTGATGAAGGTTCGCACGTCGTGAACGAGATTGTCGGGGAAGCGCTGACGCGGCGAAGACCCGGCACAGGAATTTCGGCCCTCAACGCGCGCGGCCGGCGAACCAGAACAGTGGCCACCCGGCTCGCTGACGGGCGGGTCACCGATCTGCCCCACCTGCAAGCCCGCACCCGCGGGCTCGACCAGGACCGCGACGCCGTGACCGCGTCTCTGACCTGTGCCTGTCACAACAGCGGCACGAAGCGAGCCGACATCAGACCAAGGTGAGCCGGATCTTGCTCGGCTGAAGTTGCGCTCCGCCACCAGCGAAAGAAAGTGAGTCAGAGCCGGCGATACAGTGTCAATACGGACTATAAGAGAATCTTCGATCTCTGACGGCAGTGTCACACGTGCATCCGATGGTGGGTCATCGCACGACCGGGGCTTGACACGCGATCTTTCAGGAGACGATGTGGCGGCTGGGAACGCGACGCCCGGGAGCCGCAGTGAGCAGCCGGAGGCGATGCGGCTACGGTGGCTGGCGGCCATCGACCACGGGCTGTCCATGGCCGAGACACTGAACGTGGCACTTCAGCGGGCGACCGCCGACCTGGGTGGCATAGGCGGTCTGGTGCACTGGTGCGACCCCGGTTCTGACCGGCTGCGCCTGGTGGCGGTCAGCGGGCTTGCGCCGGAGATCGCCGGGGCATGGGTGAACCTTCGCGAGGACGAGGACGTGGCCCCTGCGCGCGCCATGCGCAGTGGTGCCTTCGTCTGGGTGGCCGAGGACAGCATGGGGATCGGGGCGTCCGGCACTGCGGCGGTGCCTCTGCTCGGTGACGGCGGGCAGATCGGCGCGCTTTCCGTGCTCACGGCAGGGCCCGACGAGCCGGGTCCCGCCCAGCGGTCCTCTCTCTGCTCCGTGGCGGCGTGGGCGGCCCGGCACCTGGAACAACGTCATCCCGGCGCGCCGTCGGGCGGCGTCACGGCGCCAAGGGAGCCGCCCACGATCGACGCGGCCGGCGGGGAGGTGCCCCGCGTGGTCGCGATCAGGCACTGGGAGTACGACGCCGCGGCCGGTTCCGTGACGCTCACCCCACCGGTCATCGACATGTCCGGCGCGTCGCTGCAGGCCTTCGACGAGAGCGCGGACCTCGGCTGGTATCTCGCAGGCATCGAGGATCCGGCGACATTCACGGCCGACATCCGTAAGGCGTTCGACAGCGGCACGGAGTACGACACCGAATACCGGGTGCACCACAGCGACGGCACATTCGGGTGGGTGCGAGCGCGCGGCCACATCGTGCCGGGTGAGGACGGCACCTCCGCCCATATGGTCGGTACGCTGTGGGGCCCGGCTCACACACCAGCCGTGTGCGATCCGGTCGTCGCGACCATCCGCACCATGGGCGACGGATTCCTCGTGGTCGCCGACGACTGGCGGATCACCTTCGTCAACCAGGAGGCCGAGCGTCTCCTCGGCACTGGCCGGACGCTGCTGGGCAGCACTCTCTGGGATATTCCGGCAGGTCGCGCCCCCGGTCTCGAGGCCCAGTGCCGGCGCGCGTCCGCCGAGCGGAAGCCGATCAGTTTCGATCTCCACTGGCCGTCGGATCAGCGCGTCCACCGTGTCCGGCTGGTCCCCTTGCCGGGCGGCGGGCTGACGATCTACTTCGTCGACGTCACCGACGAGCGGCCGGGGGAAGCCGAGCGATCGGCCGGCGAGCGAAGCGAGGTGGGGGTCCCCCCGGCCGAAGGCTGGGGGAGGAGCGCGGTCGAGCGAACCGCCCGGATGAGCGAGCTGACCGCGGCGCTGGCCGAGGCCGTCACATCGAGCGACGTCGTGAAGGCCGTCGCGGAGCGTGTCCTGCCGCCCTTCGGCGCCGACGGGCTGCTGGTCCACGCGCTTGTGGGCGGCTGGCTGCATGTGGTCGGATCCGTCGGTTACTCCGAGGAATTCCTGCGCCAGATCGACGGGGTCGCGCTCACGACACATATGGCGGTCACCGAAACGCTCCGCAGCCGCACTCCCGGATTCCTCGAGTCCAAGGCCGATTACCTCCGGCTCTATCCGGGGTTCGAGAGCTTTGTGGCCAAGTCGGCCAAGCACGCCTGGGCGTTCCTTCCGCTCATCGCCTCCGGGTACTCGATCGGTTGCTGTGTCGTCTCCTTCTCCCGGCCGCGCTCCTTCAGCGAGGAGGAACGCACCCTGCTGATCGCTCTGAGCGGGCTGATCGCGCAGGCGCTGGAGCGGGCCCGGCTGTACGACATGGAGCACACCCGCGCCCAGGAACTCCAGCGCGGCCTGCTCCCCAGGACACTGCCCTCCCTGCCGGCGGTCTCCGCCGCCGCTCGCTACATGCCCGCGGGCAAGGGCGAAGAGGTGGGCGGTGACTGGTACGACCTGATCCCGCTGTCCGGTGATCGGGTCGCCATCGTCATCGGCGACGTCATGGGGCACGGCATCGCCGAAGCCGCCATCATGGGCCGGCTGCGCACGGCGGTCCGCACCCTCGCCGACCTCGACCTGGAACCGGACGAGCTGCTCCACCACCTCAGCGAACTCGTCGCCGACCTCGGCCACGACCAGTACGCCACCTGCTCGTATGCCGTGTTCGACCCCGTCACCCGGGTCTGCTCGTTCTCCTTGGCCGGTCATCTGCCGCCCGTCATCGTCCATCCGGATGGGACGGTGCACTGCCCGGATCTGGCCAGCGACCCGCCGCTGGGCGCCGCCGAACCTCCCTTCGAGACACACGAGCTGTGCCTGCCGGAGGAGAGCCTTCTCGTGTTCTGCACGGACGGCCTCATCGAATCCGCCACCCGGGACATCGACCAGGGACTGGCGCAGCTCAGGCAGACGCTGGCCTGGGCCGTGGCGCGGAACTCGTACTTCCCGGCCGGTACCCAGGATGCTGACACCAGGCGGCTCGACGACCTGTGCGATGTCGTCGTCTCGGCTTTGCTGCCCGATCGTGAGCACACCAACGACGACGCGGTCCTCCTCGTGGCCCACACCCGGGGCACACCCGTCGACAACGTCGCCTCATGCAGCCTTCCGGACGACCCGCGGGCAGCCGGCCAGGCCCGGGAGTACGTCCGCCATCAGCTGGCCGTCTGGGGCCTGGACGATCTCGCCATGACCACCGAACTCCTGGTGAGCGAGTTGGTGGGCAACGTGATCCGGCATGCCAAGGGCCCCATACACCTGCGCATGCTGCGCAGCCGGTCGCTGATCTGTGAGGTCTACGACGGCAGCCTCAGCAGCCCGCGCATCCGGCGCGCCGCGTTCACCGACGAAGGCGGCCGGGGCCTGCACCTGGTGGCCGCTCTCTCTCAGCGCTGGGGCACTCGCCACCTCGACGAGGGCAAATGCATCTGGACCGAGCAGGACATCCTCCTCGCGCAGTGATCTGGGCGCGCACAAGCGGCCGGGCCCCGGGCCGGCGACAGGACGAGGACCGCGCGGAGTTCGGCGGCGGCGGTGGCGGGCATCAGCCGGCCTCCGCCCGGACGGCACCGGCCTGTACCGCTGCCACGATGTCCGAGGGCTTGACCGGAAGCTCCCGGACCCGCATCCCGTACTCCCGCAGGGCGTCCTCGACGGCCGCCGACACGGCCGCCGGAGCCACCATGCGGCCGCCCTCGCCGCCGCCCTTGATGCCGTACTCGGTGAACGGGGAGGGCGTCTCGACATGCCCGATGCGGAACGCCGGGGCCTCGCCCGCGGTGGGGATCAGGTACTCCCTGAAGGACGAGGACCTGAACTGCCCCTGCTCGTCGTAGGCCAGTTCCTCGTAGAGCGTGGTCCCGATGCCCTGCGTGGCGCCGCCGGTGACGTGGCCGCCCAGGCTCCTGGGGTTCACGATCGTCCCGGCGTCGTGCACGGCCACGTAGTCGAGGAAGGAGGGGATCCCGGTGTCGGGGTCGACTTCCAGGACCGCGATGTGGCAGGCGTGGCCCATGATCGGGTAGAAGACGCCGAGGTCCGAGCCGTCCGGTGCCGGAAGCGTCGTGTACGGGTGGTCGTAGGTGTAGGACTCCTCCAGACCGCTCGTCATGCCCTCGGGCAGGCTGAGGGCGAAGAAGTAGGCGGTGCCCGCCAGTTCGGCCAGGGTGAGCCCCGTTTCCGGAGCGTCTCTGACCTGCACGCGCGCGTCGACGAGTTCGAGGTCCTCCGGGGACACTTCGAGGGTGTGTGCGGCGATGTCGATGAGCTTCTTCCGCAGCTTGCGCGACGCGCCCCGGATCGCACCGGCCACCATGACCGTGTAGCGGCTGCCGCCCGGGCCGGTGCCGGGGAGCGCGTGAGAGGAGTCGGCGTACCGGACGTTGACGCTCTCCGGCGGGATCCCGAACTCCTCGGCCAGCACGGTGGCGCCCACCGTCTCGGGGCTGTTGCCCCACATCGACTGGCAGTGCAGCAGGAGCTGGAACTGCCCGGTCGGGTCGATCGTCACCGTCGCGCTTTCGGGGCTGGAGGTGAGGGGGAGGGCGGGCTTCTCCACCAGGAACCAGAACTCGGTGGAACTGAAGACGCTGCGCTCCTGCGTGGTGGCCAGGCCGATGCCGATGCAGCGGCCCTCCTCCTCCCACAGCCGCCTCTGCTCGGCGCGCCACCTGTCCAGGTCGATCATCGACAGTGCCTTGTCCAGTACGGCGGGGTAGTCACCGCTGTCGTAGAGATTGCCGCCGGGGATCTTGTACGGGAACTGGTCGGGCTGGATGAAGTTGCGGCGGCGGATCTCCTCCGGGGCGAGCCCGAGCCGGGCCGCGCCCTGGTCGACCAGTCGTTCCAGCACCCAGTTGTGCACCTCGGAGCCGAAGCCGCGATAGGCGCCCTGCTGGCATTTGTTGGTGAGCACGGCCCGTATGCGGTACCTCACGTCCCGGAACCGGTACGGGCCGACGACCTGGGAGAAGGCGTTGCCGTGGTGGCCGACGCCGAACTGCATGTAGGCGCCGTAGTCGTCGACGACGTCGATGTCGAGCCCGGTGATCGTGCCGTCGGCGCGAAAGCCCATCCGGGCTTCGTAGAAGCGGTCGCACCCGTGGTGGTCGGAGTTCGTCAGGTGGTCGATCCGGTCCTCGATGTACGACACCGGGCGACCCGTCTGCAGGGCCAGGAAGCCGGCGAGGGTGGGCACCTTGTGGGCGGCGAGTTTGCTGCCGAAGCTGCCGCCCGCCGGGACCGGCTTCATCGTCAGCTTGTTCGACGGAATTCTCAGTGTGGCCGCGATCAGGAAGGAGAAGTAGCTGAAGTTGAGCGAGTTGCAGTAGATCTCCAGCACGCCGTTGAAGCCGGGCTGGGCCACCGCGCCCGTGGTCTCCATCGGCATTCCGGCGGAGCGGCCCCAGTGGAGGGTGTCCTCGACGACTAGGTAGGCCCCGGCGAACGCGGCGTTCACATCACCGAACTCGAAGGTGCGCTCGTAGCCGATGTTGCTGCCGTGCTCCTCGTGGACCAGGGCGGACTCGGGATCCATGGCCGCCATCGGATCGGTGACCGGCGGGAGGTCCTCGTAGTCGACCTCCAGCAGGTCCACACCGTCCTCGGCGAGGTACCTGCTCTCGGCGACGACGGCCGCCACGGCCTCGCCGACGTAGCGGACCTTGTCCACGGCCAACGGGTACTGCGTGATGGTGGCCGGGCCGAAGCTCATGCAGGGGTTCGTCTTCGCCTTGCAGTCCTCGCCGGTGACCACGGCGACGACCCCCGGCAGCTTCAGCGCCTCGGTGGCGTCGACGGACCTGATCCAGGCGTGCGGTACGGGGCTGCGCAGGATCGCGGCGTGCAGCATTCCCGGCAGTCTGAGGTCGGCGATGTACCCGCCGCGGCCGACCAGCAGCCGAGGGTCCTCGACCCGCCTGCGGTCCTTGCCGATGTACGTGTAGGTCATGTGTCACGACCTCCCGCAGTGCGGCCGCGGAGCTCGGCACCGGCGGACTGGACCGCACGGACGATGTTCTGGTAGCCGGTGCAGCGGCACAGGATCCCGGAGATCTCATGGCGCACCTCGGCATCGGTCAGCTCCAGGCCGCTCTCGATGATCTCCCTGGTGCGCAGCACCATCGCGGGCGTGCAGAAGCCGCACTGCAGCCCCTGCTCCTCGGCGAAGGACTCCTGGACGGGGTGCAGCTCCGCCGGGTTGGCGGACAGGCTTTCGACGGTCTCGACCGTGTGTCCGTCCGCCTGGACGGCCAGCATCAGGCAGGAGCGTACGGAGTGGCCGTCGAAGAGGACGGTGCAGCATCCGCACTCGCCGTGCTCGCATCCGAGATGCACGCTGACCAGGTCGAGTTCGTCGCGCAGGAAGTCGGCGAGTGTGGTGCGCGTCGACACCTCCCGGGTCACACCCCGCCCGTTGACGTGCACCGTCACGGTCCGGCGGGTGATCCCGTACTTGGCGGCGGTGGAGGTCTTGGAGGTCGTCACTGCCCGTCCCTCCTCTCGTGAGCGCGCGCCACGGCCGCGGTGATCGCGCGCCGCACCACGACGGAGGCGAGGTGCCGGCGGTAGGCGCGCGTGGCGTGCAGGTCGTCCCCCGAGGTCACCGATGGCACGATCTCCTCGGCGGCCCTGGCGATGTTCTCCCCGGTCGGGGCCTCACCGATCAGCGCGCTCTCCACCGCGGAGGCGCGGACTGGCGTGTCGGAGATGCTCGAGACGCCTACGGAGACGGAGGCGAAACGGCCGCCCCCGTTGAGGTTCACCACCGCGGCGGCGCCGGCGAGCGCGAAGTCGCCCACACGCCGGGCCACCTCCACGAAACCGTGGCCCGCGGTCCGCGGCGTCACCGGGTAGCGGACGGCGACGAGGACCTCCTCGGGCTCCAGGGCCGTGGTCAGCCGGCCCTGGAAGAAGTCCCGGGCGTCGATGGCGCGGGTGCCCGACGGCCCCTGCACAACCATCGTCGCGTCGAGCGCCACCGCCGTGCACGGCAGCTCGGCGGCGGAGTCGGCGTGCGCCAGGCTGCCGCCGACCGTGCCGCGGTGGCGGATCTCGATGTGGCCGATGTGGCCGGTGGCCTCCGGCAGCAGCGGGACCAGCTCGCCGACCAGCGGGTGCTCCTCCAGCTCGTACTGGCGAACCCCGGCGCCGACCTCCAGGACATCGTCCCGGCGCTCGATCTTCTGCAGGTCACCGATCCTGTTGATGTCGATCAGCGCCTCCGGCCTGGCGACCCGGCTGTTCAGCATGGGGAGAAGGCTCTGTCCTCCCGCGAGGACCAGGGAGCCGGTGCCGTACTCGCTCTTGAGCGCGACGGCCTCATCGACGGATTCGGGATCGCAGTACGTGAATACGGGCGGCTTCATAGCCTGTCCTTCGGTACGGCTCCTCAGGAAGGAGCAGGTGACCGTGGGCCCGGAGCCGAGGCCGGCTGGGGACGGTTGCACGCGGTCCTTCAACGCCATCCTCACCGACTCCGGCCTCAGACGCGACAACGACCCCGGCCAGGGGTAGGGGCCGGGGTCGTTGCCGGGGCTCCTGCTGCGGCCGGTGCGGTCGGCGGTTGCAGCAAGAGGGCTTCCGGGAAGGCGGGTCAGACCAGGACGCGCAGGCCGACCGGCAGGTCCGTCGTCGTACCGGCTGCTGATCGACTTCATGCGGGACCGCCTGTCCGCCGGTGACTTCAGCCACGGGTTCTGGCGGCTGCTGTTGCTGCTGTCCCTGGAGCGGCGCATGGCCGACTCTGCTGCGCAGCGTCGGCCCCGTCCGTGGAGCCGTGCGCTCGCCGCGCTTGGTGTGAGCATCCCGAGGCGGGTCGGTTTGTCATGAGCCGTGAAGCCGCCGGCGGCAGTGCGCGCGTCGGCGGCTTCACGGGGATGTTCGGAGGTCGTGGCCTTTCCGCCGTGACCGCCTGTTACTGCGCGTACGTCTCGAACTCCGCGACCCGTGGTGTGCCGGTCGAGCCGGTGATCTCGAAAGTGATCTTTTGCAGCGAGGTCTGGGGAACAGCGATGACCCCCGCTCCGCTACCGGAGGCCAGGACGGTGCCGGTGTCCGCGTTGAGGACCCTCCAGGAGCCGATGGTGCCCTCGGTGCCGGATGCCTCCCGGATGTTGATCTTGGAGACCGTGGTGGCGGAGCCCCACTTGATGGAGATGGAGCCGGTCGTGCCGGTGGGCGACCAGTAGGTGCTCATGTCGCCGTCCCGTACGTTGCCGTAGCTCGTACCGTCGGCCTTGCTGGAGCCGTCGGAGCCCGCCCCGATGCTGAGGTTGGTCCCGCTGGGCTGGGTCGACGTCGCGGTCGCGGTGGGTGTGGCGGTCGGCGTCGAGGTGGCGGTCGACGACGGGGACGGGGTCTGCGGTGTGCAGTTGCCGTCCGACACCTGCAGGCCCTTGCCGGCGCCGGCCGTCCGGCTGACGACGTCCGGTACACAGCTCGCCTGGTCGAGGGCGTAGGCGTACGGGATGGAGACGGTGGTGTTCGACTGCGGGTCGGGGCCGGCCGGGTTGTTCTCGTCGCCGGGCTCGGACCACGTCACGTTGTCAAAGATGTTGCCGCTGACCTGCCAGTACCCGGCGGCGTCGGTGTAGAAGGTGCCCAGGACGTCCTTGGAGTCCTTGAAGTAGTTGCTGTCCACCTTGGCCTTGGCTCCGGCACGGGAGTTGATGCCGGATTCGTTCAGGCTCACGTAGTAGTTGTTGTACATGTGGGCCGTACCGCCGCGCAGCAAGGGGGCGCGCGAGTCGATGTTCTCGTACAGGTTGTGGTGGTACGTGATGAAGCTGTTCGACAGGTCGCTCTCGCTGGAGCCGACCAGGCCGCCGCGGCCGGAGTTGCGCAACGTGCTGTAGGACAAGGTCACGTACTGGGTGTTGTCCTTGAGGTCGAAGAGACCGTCGTAGCCCTCGGACTCCCCGCCGGACGCCTCCAGGGAGACGTGATCCACCCAGACGTTGCGGACGTCCGACTCCATCCCGATGGCGTCACCGCCGTTGGACGTGGGCGAGCCGGACTTCTTGACGTTCCGGACCGTCACGTTCTGGATGATGATGTTGCTCGATTCGCGGACGTGGATGCCCAACTGGTCGAAGACGGCGCCGGCGCCGACGCCGATGAGCGTGACGTTGCTGATCTGCTTGAGCTCGATCACGTCGTCGGCGGTGTTGCAGCTGTCGCCGGACACCTTGCTGGTGTTGCCGTGGTTGATGGTGCCCTCGACCTCGATGGTGATCGGGGTGTCGCTCGCGGCGCGGTCGCACAGGGCCTGGTGGATCTCGGTGCCTGTGGTGGCACGCACGGTCGCCCCGCCGGCACCACCCGTCGTCCCGCCGTTCTGGGTCGCGTAGCCGGTGGCGCTGCCGACGGCCGCGGACGCCTCCGGCACCGACACCGCCACACCGATCCCACCGGCGAGGGCGATCGCGGCCAGCGCTGCGGAGAGCCGCAGCGCCATGGGTCGTCTCATCCTGGTCTCCCCAATTCGTCGTCGAATAACGGGTGTTGCAGGTTCACCCCCCTGTCGCCACTGCGGTGGAAAAGGTTTCCGGGTTCCGCGCCGGACCTTCTCACCGCAGAGAGGTTCTGTGTGGATCGTTCCAGAATGGCTAGGGTGTGCGAGCACGGTACGGCGTCTTTCCGACGGATAACGTGGTCTGGTCAGCGATTTCGCGACCGGGCGGACGGAGCGATCAAGCGCGGCGGGTACTGTGGGCCCATGGCAGGCACGGACACCCGCAAACTCAACAAGCGCCAGCAACTGGGCGAGCGCTCACGCGAGGAGATCCTCGACGCCGCGACCCGGCTGATGTCCGCCAAGGGCTACGACGGAACGAGCCTGTCCGCCATCGCCAAGGAGTCCGGCCTGCCCAACAGTTCCATCTACTGGCACTTCTCCTCCAAGGCCGGGATCTTGGAAGCCGTCATGAAGCGGGGTGCCGCGCGCTTCTTCCAGGACGTGGACGCCGCGCAGCCGCCCGCAGGACTCCCCCCCGCGCGAAGCTCTGCGCCAGTACCTCGAGGTGTCCGGCCGCGCCGCCGCCGCGCACCCGGAGTTCCTGCGCCTGTTCATCCTCCTGCTCCTCAGCGGGGGAGTGGACGACGAGCAGGACAGCGTCATCCGTAACGTCCGACGGCAGGGCTGGCAGCGGCTGCACGACTCCATCCGCCGCGCATACCTCCCCGCAGGCGAGCAAGCGGCCGACCGCGTGGCGGACCAACTCACCGACTTCGCCTTCGCCGCCTTCGACGGGGCCTTCCTCGCGGTCCAGGTGAACCCGGACGCCCCCTACTCGCAGCTCATGGACCAGATGACCCAGGCCCTCCTCGCCCTCGGTGACGCGATCCTCGCCACCTCGGACACCGAATCGCCGAGCTGAACCCCCGTTGCTGCCTGTGCAGCCTGCAATGCCATGCGATCCCAGCCTGCCGTGATCGCCAGGCGCGGAAATTTCCTGGTCAGAGGCGTTGCGTGACTCACAGCGCCGCCGCACGCACCCCGACGGCTTAGGGTGGAAAACGGAGGCAACCGCATGGGCGCGTCGGAGCCCGCTGGGCTGACGGCAGTAGTGACCAGTGGCGCATCAGGGATCGGACCGGCCACGGTGCGGCTGCTCGCGGCCCGCGGGGCCCGTCTCCTGTGTCTCAGCCTCAAGTCCGACGACGCGCCCGCGCCGCTGGTCCGCGCACCGGCGGGCCGACTTGAACACACCTCCGCGCCTGACCTCCTGCACGAAACCGTCCGCAGGAGGAACCAGCGATGAAGAGCAGACGCCTCAGGTATTCCTGCCTCGGCGCCGTCACCGCTCTCGCCGTCACCGCGCTCAGTGCCTGCGGCGGCTCCGGTGCCGACTCGGGGAACGTGGACGGTGCCCCGGTGGTGGGCGTCGACTATCCCCGCTCCGACACCGACTTCTGGAACTCGTACATCACGTACATCCCGCAGTTTGCGAAGGAGTTCGGCCTGCGGCTGAAGACCACCAACTCGGAGAACGACGTCGGCAAACTCGCCGCCAATGCACAGACGTTCATCAGCCACGGGGTGAAGGGCGTCGCGCTGGCCCCGCAGGACACCGCCGCGATCGCGCCCACCCTCCAGCAGATGGCCGCGCTGAAGATTCCCGTGGTCACGGTGGACACCCGTCCCGACACCGGCAAGGTCTACATGGTCGTACGCGCCGACAACCGCGCCTACGGCGAGAAGGCCTGCCGGTTCCTCGGGACCAAGCTCGGCGGCGAGGGCAAGGTCGTCATGCTCGAGGGCGACCTCGCCTCGATCAACGGCCGGGACCGCACCGAGGGGTTCAACGAGTGCATGAAGAAGAACTACCCCAAGATCCAGGTCTTCGGCGAGACGACCAACTGGGACGGGGCGGTCGCGGCGCAGAAGCTGCAGACGGATCTCACCGCCCATCCGGACATCAAGGGCGTCTACATGCAGGCCAGCTTCGCGCTGTCCGGCACCCTGCAGGTGCTGAAGCAGCAGGGTCTGCTGGTCGGCCCGGAGGACAAGAAGCACGTGTTCGTGGTCTCCAACGACGGCATCCCCGAGGAGCTCAAGAAGATCGCCGAGGGCAAGATCGACGCCACCGTCTCACAGCCGGCCGACCTCTACGCCAAGTACGCCCTCTACTACCTGAAGGCGGCGATCGAAGGCAAGACGTTCAAGCCCGGCAAGACCGACCACGACAGCACCATCGTCAAGGTCCGCGACGGTGTGCTGGAGGACCAGCTGTCCGCACCGCTGGTGACCGAGGACGGCGGGACCTACGGCGGGGTTCCCAGTCTCAAGAGCGACGACAAGTCCCTCTGGGGCAACAGCCTCGGCTGACCGGAAGGCGATACGCGAGATGGTCGCGGCTCCGCCCGTCGCCGACGCGGTCAGCTCGCCCGTAGGACGGAGTCGAGTGCCTCGTCGATCGTCGGGTGACGGAAATCGAAGCCGGCCTTGAGCAGCGCCGTCGGGACGGCGCGGCAACTGCAGGTGATGCTCGTGGCGAACTCGCCGAGCGCCGCCCTGAGGGCGAAGGCCGGGACGGCGGCGAGAGTCGGGCGACGGAGCTTGCGGCCGATCGCCCGGGTGATGTCCTGGTTGGTCAGTGGTTCGGGGGCCGTGAAGTTCACCGGTCCGGACAGGGCCGTGTCCTCGATCGCGAAGCGCAGCGCCGCGATGTGGTCGGTGAGCGAGATGAACGGCCAGTACTGCTCGCCGGAGCCGAGCCGGCCGCCCAAACCGAGACGGAAGAGCGGAAGAAGCCTGCCGAACGCGCCGCCCTCGGCGGAGACCACGAGGCCGGTACGTGGGTGCACCACCCGGATACCCGCCTCTCGGGCCGGGTCGGCAGCGGCCTCCCAGTCGGCGCAGACGCCCGCCAGGAAGTCGTCCCCGGCCGGAGCGTTCTCGTCCGTAGGGCGGTCGCCTGTGTCGCCGTAGTAGCCGGTCGCGGACGCGGAGATCAGGACCCGCGGTGGCGCCTCCAGCTCGGCGCAGGCCCGGGCGATGGTCCGGGTCCCGTGCACCCGGCTGTCGCGGATCTCCTGCTTGTACGCGGCGTTCCACCGCTTGTCCCCGATCCCGGCGCCGGCCAGGTGCACGACCGCGTCGACGCCGTCCAGCGCACCGGGCTGGAGCCTGCCGTTGACCGGGTCCCACTGTGCCGACTCGCTGCCGTCTCCCGGGGTGGGTGTCGAGTGGTGGCGGATGAGGCGGACGACCTGGTGGCCGTCGGCCAGGAGTGAGCGGGTGAGGGCGGATCCGATGAGTCCGGTGGATCCGGTGATCGCGACGCGCATGGCGTCCTCCCAGAAAGGTGTGCGTGACGCGCGGCTGCCGCGTCGTCGGCGACGTCTGACAGCGCGCATCTTCAAATTTGAACCTACCTTACGCGGTGGGCTTGAAACTTCAAACAGTTCCGTGACACTCTTGTTTGACTCTTCAAACGCTCCCCTCCGGAGCTCTTCTCGTAGCCGCTTCCCCAGGAGTTGCCATGTCTGTTGCCTCCGACGCAGTCACCGTCCGCCGTGGTCCGCTTGTTGTGGCGGGGGGTGTGCTTGCCGCGATCGTGGTGGCCTCTCTGGCCGACGCGGTGCTCGCTCTCATCGCCCTGGCCGCGGGTGCGCCCGGCGACTTCATGCCGCTGAAGGCGTCCTCGTACATCTTCCTGACGGCGGTCGGGGTGGTGGCCGGTGCCATCGGCTGGGCCATCGTGCGCAAGGTGTCGAAGGATCCCCAGGCGCTGGTGCGCTGGCTCGTGCCGACCCTCGTCGTGGTGTCGTTCGTCCCCGACTTCCTGCTCTTCGGTGCCGGCGGTGCGACCGGTGTCGGGGCGCTGCTCCTGATGCACGTCGTGGTCGCGGCGGTCGCGGTGTTCACCTACCGCAAGGTTATGCCGCTGTCGTAGCAGACCAGGCACAAAGCGCCGGGAGGGCAGGGACCACGGTCCCTGCCCTCCCTTACGCGTTCCTGGCTCATGACGTGAGCGGTGCATCCGTTCGCGCCACGATGTCCTCTGCGGTCACGCCTGACGCGCACTCCACCAGAACCAGGCCGTCCGGCGTGACGTCGAGGACGCCGAGGTCGGTGATGATCCGCTGCACGCAGCGTTCGCCGGTGAGCGGGAGGGTGCACTCCTTGAGGATCTTCGGCGCGCCGTCCTTGGCGGTGTGTTCCATCAGGACGATGACGCGGCGGGCGCCGTGGACGAGGTCCATCGCGCCGCCCATGCCCTTGACCATCTTGCCGGGGATCATCCAGTTGGCCAGGTCACCGGCTGCGGAGACCTGCATGGCGCCCAGCACCGCGGTGTCGATGTGGCCGCCGCGGATCATGCCGAAGGACAGGGCCGAGTCGAAGAAGGAGGCGCCGGGCAGGACGGTGACGGTCTCCTTGCCCGCGTTGATCAGGTCCGGATCGACCTCGTCCTCCGTGGGGTACGGGCCGGTGCCCAGGATGCCGTTCTCGGAGTGCAGGACCACGTGCACGCCGGGCGGGAGGTGGCCGGGAATGAGAGTGGGCAGGCCGATGCCGAGATTGACGTAGGAGCCGTCGGCGAGTTCGGCGGCGGCGCGGGCGGCCATCTGGTCGCGGGTCCAGCTCATGCTCGTGTGGTCCCTCGTGTCGAAGACGCGGAAATCAAAAGGTGTTCGATCTGCTTGCTAGCGGCTTGAGCCGGCGTCAGCTCCACCACCCTTTGAACGAAGACGCCCGGCAGATGGACCTCGTCAGGGCTCAACTCGCCCGGTTCCACGAGCTCCTCGACCTCGGCGATGGCGATCCGGCCCGCCATCGCGGCCAGCGGGTTGAAATTGGCGGCTGCCTTGCGGAAGACCAGGTTCCCGTGGCGGTCGCCGCGCCAGGCCCGTACGAGGGCGAAGTCGGTGGTGATGCCGTGCTCCAGGACGTACGTGCAGTCGGCGAATTCTCGGGTCTCCTTGGGCGGGGAGGCCACGGCGACGGTGCCGTCGCCCGCGTACCGCCACGGCAGTCCACCGCGGGCCACCTGGGTGCCCACCCCCGCGGGGGTGTAGAACGCGATGATGCCCGCTCCTCCGGCGCGCAGCCGCTCGGCGAGCGTGCCCTGCGGCACCAGCTCGACCTCCAGCTCGCCCGACAGGTACTGGCGGGCGAACTCCTTGTTCTCGCCCACGTAACTGCCCGTCACGCGGGTGATCCGGCCGTCGGCCAGCAGGACTCCCAGTCCGCGCCCGTCCACGCCGCAGTTGTTCGACACGACCTTCAGGCCGGTGGCGCCCTGGGCGTGAAGGGCCTGGATGAGTACGTCGGGGATGCCGCTGAGACCGAAGCCGCCGACGGCCAGCGACGCGCCGTCGGGGATGTCGGCGACCGCCTCCACGGCGCTCGCGCGGACCTTGTCCATGGGTGAGAGGGCCTTTCTGTCGTGCATCAGCTGCTCAGGTCGCGTTGCCGCTCAGGCGTCCGCGCGCAGGGCGTCCGAGATCGGCTTGGCGCCGCCGTGGGCGGTGAGGCCGCCGTCGACCGGGATCTCGGCGCCGGTGATGAAGGCGGCGTCGTCGGAGAGGAGGAAGGTGACGAGCGGGGTGATGTCGTCGACGGTGCCGGTGCGGCCGAGGGGTGTTCCGCGGAGGTTCTCCTCGCGGAACGCGGGCGCGGCGGAGGCGGTCATGTCCGTCTCGATGAAGCCGGGGTGGATCGTGTTCACGCGGATGCCGCGGGGCCCCAGTTCCATGGCGGCAGTCTTCGACAGGCCGCGCAGCGCCCACTTGCTGGCCGTGTACGCGACCGGGTAGTGGGCGGTGAGCGCCGCGGACGAACCCACGTTCACGATCGACGCCCCCGCGCGCATCAGTGGCACCAGGTACTGGATACCGAGGAGCGGCCCGGTGACGTTGACTGCGTGGACGCGGGCCATGTCCTCCGGTCGTACGTCGTCGATCCGGGCGCGCCAGGTGACGCCCGCGTTGTTGACCAGCCCGTGCACCTGCCCGTACGCCTCGCGCAGGTCGGCGGCGAGCTGCGCCCAGTCCTTCTCGCTGGTGACGTCGAGCCGGCGGCAGCCGGGTGCCTCCGTCACGTCGGTGGCGATCACCCGGGCGCCTTCGCGGGACAGTGCCTCGGCCTCCGCGGCGCCCTGGCCGCCGGCCGCGCCCGTGACCACGACGACCTTGCCGAGCAGCCTCTTGGGATGGAGATCGGTCACGGCCGCTCCCGCGGGCGGCGCCGGGCCACCGGGACCGGCAGGGGCTCGGAGCCGGTCACCACGGTGTTGGAGACGCTGCCGATGCCCTCGACGGTCAGCGTGACCGTGTCGCCGGGCTGCAGCGGCGCCGGGTCCTGCGTGCCCCGTACGCCCCACAGCTCCGCGAGGCACCCGCCGTTGCCGCAGGTGCCCGAGCCGAGGACGTCGCCAGGCCGCACCCACGTTCCGCGCGAGGCGTACGCGACCATCTCCTCGAACGTCCAGCTCATGTTGGACAGCAGGTCCTCGCCGACGACCTCGCCGTTGATCTCGGCGGTCAGCGCCAGCCGCAGGAAGCCGTCCTCGTCGCGGTACTTCTCCAGTTCGTCGGCGGTGACCAGGTACGGGCCGAGGGTGGTGGCGGTGTCCTTGCCCTTGCAGGGGCCGAGGCCCACCTTCATCTCGGCGGACTGCAGGTCGCGCGCGGACCAGTCGTTGAAGACGGTGTAGCCGACGATGTGGTCGCGGGCCTGTTCGAAGGTGAGGTCGCGGCCCTCCTTGCCGATGACGGCGGCGACTTCGAGCTCGAAGTCGAGCACGCTCGACCCCGGCGGCACGGGGATGTCGTCGTGCGGGCCGTACACCGCGTAGGGGTTGGTGAAGTAGAAGGTCGGGGCCGCGTACCACCGCTCCGGCACACCGGCAGCGCCGTCCACGGACCGTCGCACGCCCTCGACGTGTTCCTCGAAGGTGACGAAGTCCCGCACGGTGGGCGGCTGGAGCGGTGGCAGCAGCCGCACCTCGGAGACGTGGGGACCGGCCGGGACGTCGAGCATCACGGAGGCCGCGTCGAGCAGTTCGGGCAGGCCGCCTCCCTCGGTGAGCAGGCCGGTCAGTGAGCTGACACCGGGCAGGGGGCGGAGCGTGCCGTCCTCTTCGACGACGGCCACATGGCGTCGGTTGCGGTACTCGTACGTGGCGAAACGCATGGGAGGGGGTCCTGTCGGCGTGAGAGCGGGCACTGAGGCCCGGGAGCGCGGCGGGCACCAGGGCGACAGGGGATCGCCGCGCCCCCGGGTGTCTGGGGATCTTGCCGGTCAGGCGGTCACACCGGCGGGGCCACGAAGCAGCCGCGGTCGGGGTCGTTGAAGGACTCCTTGGCGACCAGTTCGTTCATCGGGTTGGCGGTGCCCCACTGGTCGGTGACCTCGGGCTTGGAGAAGTCGTAGACGTGGGGGTGCCAGGTGTCCTCGTCGAGGACCTCCAGCTCGGTGGTGTACTCGACGGTGTTGCCGTGCGGGTCGAGGAAGTACGTGAAGGTGTTGTCGCCCGCCATGTGCCGGCCCGGGCCCCAGACCTTCTTGAAGCCGGCCCGCATCACGCGGCCGGAGCCGCGCATGTACTCGTCCAGGCCGCGCATCTCGAAGGAGACGTGGTGCAGGGAGGTGTGCGGGCCCTTGGCGATGGCCATGGAGTGGTGCTGGTTGCTGATCCGCATGAAGTGCATGACCTCGCCCATGTGCGGCGAGCTGAGCGTGTCGGAGAGGCGGAAGCCGAGGTGCTGCTCGTACCACTCCCGGGTCCGGTCCAGATCGGGGGAGTTGAGCACCACGTGCGACAGCTTGACCGGGATCGACTCCTTCTCCTCGATCTTGCGGTGCTGCCGGACCTCGACGTCCGCGGAGACCTCGATGGTGCGGCCGTCGACGTCGAAGAAGCGGAAGCCGTAGCCGCCGCCGGGGGTGTCCACCTTGCCCGGCTGGGAGACCAACTGGACGCCTCCGGCGAGGAGTCGCTCGGCGAGCGTGTCCACGTCGGCCGCGCTCGCGGCCCCGTACGAGACCAGGTCGAGGCGCTTCTCGTCGGCCTTGCGCAGACGGACGACGTACTGCTCGGGGGAGCCCTCGGCGGCCAGGAAGGAGATGCCGGAGTCCTCGGCGACCTTGGTCAGGCCCCAGACGCCGGCGTAGAAGTCGAGCTGCTTGTCGTAGTCGGGCACGGCGAGGTCGACGTGCCGCAGATGGGTGAGCAGGCGGTTGCTCATGGGGGTGTTCCTCCTCAGGCGAGGTCGAGCAGGGCGGCGGCGCTTCCGCCGCGCACGGCGTGGAAGTCGGTGTCAGGCAGGTCCGCTGCGCGCAGCGCGCCCAGGGGGTCCTCGGTGCCCATGTCGAAGGGGAAGTCGGAGCCGAGCAGGACCCGGTCCGGCCCGGCGGCCCGGAGCAGCTCCCGCAGTACGCGGGGATCGTGGACGAGAGAGTCGAAGTACAGCTGCTTCAGATAGCTGCTGGGCTCCCGTGAGCAGCCGTGGGCGTCGGGACGGACCCGCCAGGCGTGGTCGGAGCGGCCGATGTGGGTGGGCAGGTAGCCGCCGCCGTGCGCCGCGATCAGCTTCAGGCCCGGATGGCGGTCCAGGACGCCGGAGAAGATCAGGTGGGAGAGGGCGACGGCGTTCTCGGTGGGCTGGCCGACGGTGTTGGACAGGTACCACTGGTCCAGGCGCTCGTCGAGCGTGCAGCCGAACGGATGCAGGAAGACCAGGGCGCCGGTCTCCTCCGCGCGTGCCCAGAAGGGCGCGAGCCGCGGGTCGGAGAGCTCCACCTCCCGGCTCCCGCCCGGGCCGGGGGCGTGCGAGGAGATCTCCACGCCCTTCAGTCCCTGGTCCAGCGCGTGGTCGAGCAGCGCCACCGCGAGCTCGGGGTGCTGGAGCGGGATCAGGCCCAGGCCGTGCAGCCGGTCGGGGGCCTTCGCGCAGTGCGCGGCGGTGCCCTCGTTGGCCAGCCGGCAGACCTGCTCGGCCAGTTGGGGCTCGGCCCAGTAGTGGTAGTGCGAAGGGGACGGGCTGACCAGCTGGATGTCCACGCCCTGCGCGTCCATGGCGGCCAGGCGCACGGCGGCGTCCGTTAGCTTCTGCACGCGGGCGCCGACCATAGGGCCGCTCACCGTCAGGGCCGCCGGGCCGTTGCGGCGGGCGTCGAGGTTACGGGCCTCGGCGAGGCCCGCCTGACCGGCGACGGCCTCCTCGACCTCCGGCAGCAGGAGATGGGCGTGGACGTCGATCGTCGGTATCGACACGGGCTCGGTCACGGGAGTTCCTTCAGCGCGCTCATGGTGCGGCCCATCAGTCCGGGCACATCCGCGTCGCGCACCCCGTCGAGCAGCCACTGGCCGAGCTGGACGGAGGCGTCGACGACCATGCGCACCCGGGGCAGCCGTCGGGCGTGGTAGTCGGTGAGGAGCTGGTCGTCCCAGTCGGCGCGGCTGGTCAGCAGCTCGGCGAGGACATGGACGTCCTCCAGGGACATCGCGGCGCCCTGGGCGAGGGTGGGCGGGCAGGCGTGGGCGGCGTCGCCGACGAGCACGACCCGGCCGCGGTGCCACGGGCCCTGAACCAGGTGCCGGTCGAAGCGGGTGTAGTTCACGGCCTTCGGGTCGGTGAACGCGGTGCGGATCTCCCCCCACGCGCCGCCGTAGCCCTCGCTGAGCGCCTGCATCTCGTCGGCATACGTGTCCGGGTCGAGCGAGGCCCTGTCGCGGAGCCGTTCGACGAGGTAGGCGTAGATGGTCCCCTCGCTGGTGGGGCAGTACCCGGCGATGAAACAGCGGCCGCCGTAGATCATCTCGGTGCGGCGGACACCGGCCGGGCGGGGCGCGGGGGCGCGCCAGATGCCCATGCCGGTGGGTCCGGGTTTGTCGGTGATGCCGATCATCTCGCGGGTGGCGGAGTGCAGGCCGTCGGCGCCGACCACCAGGTCGTAGCGGCGGCTTGTGCCGTCGGAGAAGGTGACGTCGACGCCCTCGCCGTCCTGCTCGAACGCGGTGGCCGTGGTGGCGAGGCGGACGTCGGCGCCCGAGGCGCGCACCTGGTCGATGAGGAGCTGTTGGAGCCTGGGACGCTGCATGCCGATGTGGGCGGGCAGGTCCTCGCCGCCGAGGCGGAATTCGTCGTGGGCGTGCAGCACGGTGCCGTCGGGGGCGAGTATGGCGACGGAGTCGACGGAGTATCCGTCTTTCTCGATGCCCTGCAGGACTCCCACCTCGCGCAGCACGCGCAGGGCGTTGCCCTGAAGCGTGATGCCGGAGCCGGCGGCGGCCTTCCAGTCGGGGCTCGCCTCGACGAGGTCGACGGCGATCCCGGCCCGGCGCAACAGGACGGTCAGGGCGTTTCCGGAGGTGCCTCCGCCGATGACGAGGACGACGGGGGTACCCCCGGCCGGAGGCTGGGGGAGGGCGAGGCTGTCAGTCATGTCGGGGATGTCTCCCGGGGTCGGGCCGCGCGGCTTCGGGCGGCGGGGGTGCTGGGCGCTCCGCTGTGAGTGCGGTAGAGAATCTGCGGGCCGTCTTTGGCTGGTCGCGCAGTTCCCCGCGCCCCTTTGGGGCGCGACTGTGCGGGCTACTTGACCGCGATCGGGTTGACTGGTGAGCCGACGGCCCCGGTGATGGGGAGAGGAGCGGCCGTCAGCCAGAACTCGTACACGCCGTCCGCCGCGCAGTCCGCGGCGAGTTCCTCGAGGTCCCACATCTCGCCGATCAGCAGGCCGACGTTGGGGATGACGACCTGGTGCAGCGGCTGGAAGGCGTTCTCGAACTCGTTCGGCCGGACCTCGAAACCCCAGGTGTCGGTCGCGATCGCGGCGATCTCGGTGCGGTGCAGCCAGCCGGCGGTGGTGAACGACAACCCCGGCGCCGGCCCTCCGGCGTAGTCGCCCCAGCCCTCGCGGCGGGCCCGGGCCAGCTGCCCGGTCCGTACGACGACGATGTCCCCCCGGCCGACGCTCACTCCGTGGGCCTCCGCGGTCGCGGTCAGGTGCTCCTCGGTGATCGCGAAACCGTCCGGCAGTTCCGGATCGCCGTCGTCGTCACCGATGACCCGGGCGACGTCCAGCAGCACCCCGCGCCCGGCCACGTACGGGGCCATGTGCTCGATGCCGGTGACGAGGTCGCCGTCGGAGGTGACGACCTTCTCGGCCGCGCGCCCGTTCCAGGCCTTGCCGTGGTCGAAGATGTGCCCGAGTCCGTCCCACTGCGTGGAGCACTGCAGCGGCATCGCGATGACGTCGTCCGCGCCGCCGATGCCGTGCGGGAAGCCCTGGTTGCCGAGGGCCGCGTCGGTGCCGGTGTCGAGCATGGTGTGCACCGGGTTGGTGCGCCGGCGCCAGCCCTTCTGCGGGCCGTTCATGTCGAACCGCTGCGAGAGCGAGAAGCTGACACCCCGGCGGACCAGTGCGGCTCCCTCGCGGCGCTTGGCCTCGTCGAGGAAGTTCAGCGTGCCGAGCACGTCGTCCTCGCCCCAGCGGCCCCAGTTGGAGTACGCCTTGGCGGCCTCGGCGATCGCGTCCTCGGGGTCGCGGCGGTCCGGGCTCATGCCGTTCCCTCCGCCGCACAGCGGGTGCGCTGCACGCCGAGACCGGTGATGGATCCCTCCATGACGTCGCCGTCGCGCAGCAGCCGTCCCCAGTGGATGCCGTTGCCGGCCGGACTGCCGGTCAGCACCAGGTCGCCGGGGAGGAGTTGAGAGGTCTGGGAGGCGTACGACACCAGCCGTGCCACGCCGAAGAGCATGTCCTTGGTGGACTCGTCCTGCATGGTCTCGCCGTTGAGCTTCAGTGTGACCTGCAGGTCGCCGGGGTCGGCGATCGACTCGGCCGGGACGAGCCACGGGCCGAGCGGGGTGAAGCCGGGGGCGTTCTTGCAGCGCAGCCAGTCGGTGCCGATGGCCGGCATGTCGCGGCGGAAGACGGTCGCGCGGTCGGTGAGGTCGTTGGCGATCGTGTACCCGGCGACGTGCTTCAGGGCCTCCTCGACGGATACCCGGTAGGCCGGTTTGGCGATGACGGCCGCCAACTCCAGCTCCCAGTCCGGCTTTGCGGCCCAGGAGGGCAGTACGACGTCGTCGTACGGGCCGGCGATGGTGCTGGGCAGGCCGATGAAGACGTAGGGCAGGTCCTCGGCGGCCCGCTTGTCCATGATGGCGGCGATCTCCGCGCGTGCCTCCTCGACGGTGCGCGGGTCGTCGGGGGAGCGGTGGGCGACCTCGAGGTCGATCACGTGCTGCCGGTAGTTGGCACCGGACTGGAAGATCTGGCGGGGCTCCAGCGGGGCGTGCACACGCAGGCCCTCCAGCGGCTGCCAGTCGAGGGCGTCGTCCTCCGCCAGGGCGCGCAGGACGGGGAGGGTCTCCTCCCACCGCTCCACCACGGCACGCACGCCGGACGGTGCCCAGTCCAGGGCTGTGCTCAGATCGAGTACGCGGTCCTTGGCCAGGAGGCCGGGGAACGGCTCCCCGTCCTGAGCGGAGAACGTGCCGAGCGCGAACGGGCCGGCAGGTTGCACGAGCGTTGCCATCAGATTTCCTCCTGCTGGGTTGCGGACTACTCTGGCCCCGATCCGTGAATCACGGAAATCAATCCTGTGGATGCGCCTAATCCATGACATGGATGGCTCTTGCTTGCTAGGTGGTGCCCGGTGAACCTGTCCCGACTCGACCTCAATCTGGTCGTCGCCCTGCGTGCCCTGCTGGAGGAGCGCAACGTGACCCGGGCCGGCGAGCGCATCGGACTGAGCCAGCCCGCGATGAGTGCGGCATTGGCCCGGCTGCGCCGACATTTCGGTGACGAATTGCTCGCCCGGACCGGGAACTCGTACGAGCTGACTCCGCTCGGGGTTGCTCTGCGCGACCGCAGCGTCACCGCATGTGACCTTCTGGAGCGCGTCTTCTCCAGCCAGGCCGACTTCGACCCGGCCGCCGAGACACGCGAGTTCACCCTGCTCGCCTCCGACTACGGAGCCGCCGTGTTCGGCGCCGCGCTCGCCCGTGCCCTGCATCAAGAGGCGCCCGGCATCCGGCTCACCTTCCAGCACCCGGCACCCTCCGTCGTGGAGAACACCGCCACCGTGCTGAGCACCGTCGACGGGCTGCTGATGCCGCACGGCGTCATCGACGGCTTCCCCGCCGTCGACCTCCACCAGGACCGTTGGCTGTGCCTGGTCGCCGACGACAATCCGGAGGTCGGCGACGAACTCACCCTCGACCAGCTGTCGCGCCTGCCCTGGGCCGTCTACCAGCGCCCCTACGACGCCCCGGCCGCCCGCCAGCTCAGCATGCTCGGCATCAGCCCCCGCGTTGAGGTCTCCGTGCAGACCTTCCAGTTGCTGCCCCACATGGTCGAGGGCACCCGCCGGGTCGCGATGCTCCAGGAGCGCCTGGCACGCAGAGCGGTCCGCTCCGCCGCGGTGCGCGTCCTGCCCTGCCCCTTCGAGGCCGTACCGGTCCAGGAGGCGATGTGGTGGCACCCGGTGCACACCCAGGACGCGGCACACATCTGGCTGCGGCAGATGGCCGCGGAGGTGGGCGCGACACTGATGGGCAACGGCACGGGCAACGGCCGGGAACAGGCCGTCTCGGGCGAGCAGGGCGCGGGTTCGTCACCGGGGCGGCACTGATCCCGGCCAGGCCGTCTCTGATTCCGGCCAGGCAGCAGCCCGCCCCCACGGGGTGACGTGGGGACGGGCTCGAGGGGCCTCCGGCGGAGGGCTTCCGCGTCAGGCCAGCTGCTCGGGCAACGGACGGGGGTCGACGGCGCCCGCGCGGCGGCGGGCCGCCAGCAGTCCCCCCGAGACGAGGGCGGCGGCCAGCCCCAGCACGCCCACCGCGCCGGCGAGGCTGCCGACCGCCGACTCGCCGGCGAGCAGGACGAGCGGGCAGACGAACTCGCCGCCGAAGAAGGCCGCCATCCAAAGACCCGTGCCGCGGCCGCGGTCCTCGAAGGCCAGTCGGGACATGGCGCTTGTGAGCAGGGCGGGCAGCAGCATGCCCGTGCCCACGCAGTTGATCACCGCTCCGACGACCAGCAGCGGGGCGTTGCCCGCGAGGAACATCACCGCGAAACCGACCGCACAGACAGCGAGAACGGCGGGCAGCATCGGGTCGGGGGAACGCTTCAGCCGGGCGAAGGTGATCGCTCCGCCCACGGTGGCGGCGCTCGCGACCGCGGTGGCCAGACCGATCACACCGGAGTTCTTCACCCCGAGGTCGTCGAGCAGGTACGACATCTCCACCGGGACGGTGTAGAAGACCATCGCCCCGAAGAAAGTGAGGGCGCAGATGCCCGCCAACTGCCGCCAGGGGAACGAACGGCGCGGCTCCGACTCCGCCTCGGCCGGGGCCTCGTCGGTGGTCGCGCGGGCCGCCGGGCTGGGCAGTGCGGAGGTCATCAGCGGGGCGAGCACCAGGCTCACGGCGTAGACCCAGAAGGGCACGCGCCAGCCCGCCGACCCGGCGGCGCCGCCGAGCACGAAGAAGACGGTGGCCGACGCGGAGGCGCACATGGTCTGCAGGGCGAGGTACTTCACCCGCCGCTGACCGGTGTAGTAGTCACCGATCAGAGTGGTGCAGCACGTCATGATCGCGGCCTCGGTGACACCGACCAGCGCGCGGCTGGCGATGATGGCGCCGAGGGACTGCAGCCAGAGCGGTGCCGTGCCGAACACGGCGTACAGGAGCGTCGCCACGACCAGCAGGCGCTTGCGGCCCAGCCGGTCCACGATCACCCCGGCGAACGGGGCAAGCAGCGCCAGCGCCAGCGCCGGAACGGTCAGCGCCAGCGGAACCAGCGCCTTGGCGCCGGGGACCGATGCGAAGTGGTCCTGCATCTTCGGCAGCACCGGGGCGATCAGCACCGCCCCCAGGATCGGCAGACAGCTGCCTGCCATCAGCAGGGTCACACGCAGCAGATGGGCCGGGCCCGAGACGGCGACGGGTGACGGAGCGGCGTCATCCACCGCCGTGGGGGACGGGGGCACGGAACCGGGCATGGCGACTCCAGATGGATGGTGTTACGGGAGCGGGCATGCCTTTCACGGGCGCCTACGGCGCACGGCATGCTGAGGACGGGGGCCGCACGTCGGCGGCTGGTCCGGACAGCGGCGTGCGGGTAGGGACGACTATGGGCGGTCGAGGTCCCCGCCGCCATCCTCCGCGCGATCCGAATCCCGTATCCGGGTCATCCATGCCGTGGATGTGCATGCCGTGGATGGGCTTCGCCGGCGCCTTCCGGCATGGCTTCCGGCATGGAGTGGACAAGCGCTCGTTTGAAGTTTCAAATCACCAGTCGATAGAGTGTGATCATGACCACTTCGCCACGCTGGCTCGACAGCGAGGAGCGGCGGGCCTGGCTGGCCTACATCGACTTCTCCACGCTGCTGGCCGACCATCTCAACCGGCAGCTCCGCAGGGACGCGGGGGTGACGCATGCGGACTACAGCCTGTTGGCCTACCTCTCCGCAGCCCCCGACAACACGCTGACCATGTCCGAGCTGGCCGAGCACCTGAAGATCACCCGCAGTCGGCTCACGCATGCCGTGAACCGCCTCCAGCAGGCCGGTTACGTGGACCGCCGCGAGGACCCTGGCAACCGCCGCAATCAGCTCGCCATCCTCACCGCGCAGGGGCAGCAACTCCTGGACCGGGCGGCCCCAGGTCACGTCGAGGCGGTACGCCGTGCCGTATTCGACGTGCTGACCCCTGAACAGGTGCGCCAGTTCGCGGAGATCGGCGAGGCGATCAGCGCCGCACTGCAGGGCGCGGACGGTGCCGGGGGCGACCGGGAGGTGCTGCCCTGGCGGCGACGGTAGGGGTGACGCCCGGAACGACTCCTCCCATGTGAGCCGAAGGCCGACGCCACTATCCATCGGGTGGATGAGCACGATCCACGACTTCGATGGTGCAAGTACTGGGCAATGAGAGCGGATTCACCCATAGTCGGGGCAGATCATGGCGCCTTGGGCGCAGAGGGCCTGGCGGCATGAAGGGGAGGAAGCCGCAGATGTTGTCCTTTGTCAGGGGCAGCTCAGCGCAGTCCATACGCAATGCGCTGAGCTGGCGTACCATCCGCGGGCGCATGGCGGTCATCCTCGCCGTACCCACATGCCTGCTGCTGGTGTTGGTCGGGACAGCCGTCGCCAACCAGCTCCAGGCGTACCAGGATGCCCGCGACACCAAGGCGCAGATCGATGTGACCCTGCGCATCCAGGGGCTGGTGCACCACCTGCAGCAGGAACGCACCTACACCAACGGCCTGATCGCCGGCGACAAGGGTTTCCGCCCGCAGGTCGCCGACAGCCGCGAGAAGGTCGACGCCTTCCGCCGTCAGCTTCGTGACGAGCCGGTCGTGGCCGTGGCGATGAAGCGCCTCGGCCAACTGGCCTCGGTCCGTGCCGCCGCGGACTCCGGCTCTGCCGATCGGAAGAAGACCCACGCGTACTACACCGGCGTCATCAGCATGCTCAACGGCGCGGACCCCACCGAGGACAAGGCCGCGCGCGGCGACCGGCCGTTGCGCGACGACCTGGCCGCGCTGGAGGCCCTCGGCGAGGCGAAGGAGGCCGGGAGCCAGGAAGGCAGCCTGCTCAGCGGCGTTCTCGCTGCGGGTTCATTCCGGGGAACGAACTACCTGGACTTCGTGGAGGCGCGGGCGACCCGTATCTCGGCCATGGCCCGCTTCTTCAGGATCGCCACCCCCTCCCAGCGCGATGACGTCATGAAGATGTTCTCCTCGCCGGTGACCAGACGCCTCGACACCATCGAGAACGCGGCACTCAAAGCTTCCGACGGGTCGAGGATCGACGGCGGCGCCTCAGAGTTCACCAACGACGTGATCCGCGCCGACAGCACCGTGTACGAAGCGCAGCGCAGGGTCGACGCCGACGCACAGGCCCGCGCCAAGGATCTCAGCGACGAGGCCGCTGCCGCCCTGGCCGGCTACCTCGCCCTCGGCATGCTGGTGGTCGCCGCCCTCGTCGCGGCGGCTCTCCTCGCCGGCCGCTCCATCACCAGCCCCCTCGACGCACTCGCCCGCGAGGCCGATGACGTCGCCCAGCACCGCCTGCCCGATGCCGTGGCGCGCGTCCAGGCCGGCGAACTCGTCCCGGACGAAGACGGAAAGCAACTGCACAGCGGCGCACAGGAGATCTCCCGTGTCGTCGGAGCTCTGCGCAACGTCGAGCGCACCGCCGTCGGCCTGGCAGCCGAACAAGCCGTGTTGCGCCGCAACACCGCCGAGTCCCTGGCCAGCCTCGGCCGCCGCAACCAGGGCCTCGTCCGCCGTCAGCTGACCCTCATCACCGCCCTCGAACAGCAGGAACTCGACCCCGACGCGCTCGCCGAACTCTTCGAACTCGACCACCTCGCCACCCGTATGCGCCGCAACGCCGAGAGCCTGCTCGTGCTGGTCGACGAACGCACTCCCCAGATCCGGAGCACAACGGCCACCAGTCTCGAACTCGTCCAGTCCGCCCTCGGAGAGGTCGAGCAGTACCGACGGGTCGCCATCGCCGAGATCGAGGCCCGCCGGATCAGCGGCCGCGCCGTCGCCGAACTCTCGCACCTGCTGGCCGAGCTCATCGAGAACGCCCTGACCTTCTCCCCGCCGGAACAGTTGGTGGACGTCTACGGCTGGGGAGAAGGCGACGAGTACAACATCGCCGTCGTCGACCACGGTGTCGGCCTGTCGCCCGACGACCTCGCCCGCGCCAACGCCCGCATCGCCGGGGAGGAAGCGTTTCTCGTCGCGCCCACCCGCTACCTCGGCCACTATGTCGTCGGCAGGCTCGCCCGCCGGCTCGGCGTGGAGGTTCTGCTCTCGGACACGCCGGGCGGGGGAGTGTCCGCTCTCGTCACCCTGCCTTCCCGGCTCCTCGCCCCGGCCGAAGCCCCGCCGCCGGACCCGCGCAAGTACGTATCCTCCATGCTCAACGGCTTCCGCGCGGGCGTCGCACGCGGCGAAGCCAGATAGGAGTCACCCGTGACCTCCGCACACCAGAACCTCGGATGGCTCGTCTCGGACTTCGTCCGCACCACCGACGGCGTCACCCGCGCGATCGCCGTCTCCTCCGACGGTCTGCTCATAGCCGCCTCCGACGGCCTCACCCGCGATCTCGCCGACCACCTGGCCGCCGTGGTGTCCGGCATCGCCTCCCTCTCCCAGAACGCCGCTGAGACGCACGGCTTCCGCGGTATGAAGCTCGTCATGATCGAAATGCTTGACGGCTTCATGATGGTCACCCACATGCGCGATGGTTCCTGCCTCGGCGTCCTTGCCGAGGAGGGCTGCGACATCGGCCTCATCGGGTACGAGATGGCCGTACTCGCGGACCGCGCCGGAGCACTTCTCACCCCTCAACTCATCGGTGAGATCCATCAGTCCCCGTTCACACGGTGACAGTACGGACCGGGTGGGCATCCCTTCCTCGTCCCAACACCTCCATGTTCGGAGCCACATGCCCGATGCTGCGCCCTTCGCCGCCCAGCAGCCGCCCCATCTGTTTGAAGGTGTGCAGGCAGGCGGCCCGGTCCACGACGGTGAGATGGCGGGAGCGTTCGCTGATCGCCGCCTCCAGGCGCGGCAGATCGCCGAGCGACCGCAACCATGCCATCAGCATCAGATTCCGCTGTCCCGCCAGACCGCAGCACAGCCGGACATCCGGCAGTGCGGCCAGCGTCCGCGCCGTGGACTCCAGGTGTCCCGGCGGCACGCTCGCCCAGAGCACCGCGGTGTACGGCCACCCCGAGATGGACTGCGCCATCTCGCAGCGGAGTCGCAGCAGCCGGTTCGCCAGTAGACGCTTCACGCGGCGGCGCGCCGTGGGCTCGCTGATCCCGGCGCGGTCGGCCAGCACGGCGTAGGACATGCGGCCGTCCTCGTGCAGCAGCTGGTACAGCTCCTGGTCGATGGCGTCCACTCGCACGGCGCCCGAGGTCGCGGACCGGGTGTCGGCCGACTCCAGCGCTCGCTGCTGCGATGGTTCGAGGCTGCGCAGCCGCCACCGGCTCGGCTCGCTGTAGCCCACGGTCCGCATTTCCGTACGGTACGCCCGGACACCGGGCAGCCGGCCGACCGTGTGGCGCAGGTAGGCGGACATCTCCGCGGGTGTCCGCAGGGCGATGGTGACCAGCAGCCCGTACGGCCCGGTGATGTGGTGGACGTAGCGGACGGGAGGCTCGGCGCTCAGTGCTGTGGCGACGTCGTCGAGTTGCGCGGGGTCGCACTCGATCTCGAGGTAGGCCATGCAGAACTCGCTGTGCAGCGCCGGGCCGACCACACAGGTCACCCACGCCAGTCCGGTATCGCTCAGCCGCTCCCAGCGGCGCGCGACTGTCACCGGGTCGAGTTCGAGGGCGCGTCCCAGCTGGACCCAGGACGCGCGCGGGGTGACCTGGAGCGCGTTGATCAGCTCCAGGTCCTTTTCATCGACGGAATCCTGCGGCATGCCCCTCTCTATCACGCGCCTGATCGGCAGATGAACCCTAATCGGCAGGCAAGTGTGACGGTTTGCTGCGCATCGGCGGCGTATCCGCGAAGGTCACCAATTCTTGTGGCCACACCCGCCGCGCAGAGGTCACCCATGACACAGACATCCATCACCACGGACGCCGGGACCGCCCCCGTGGCTCGCTGCCCGCACTTGCGAGGCCGGCTCCGCCTCGCCGCCTCACTCGCCGCCCTCGTCCTCAGCCTCGTCGTCGGCATGAGTGTCACCGCCCCCAGCATCTGGGGCCTCATGCCCATCGTCCTGTACGCGCTGCTCGCGCTGACCGGCATGAACCTGGTCCTCGCCACCGGTGTCGCCCTGCTCTCCGCCGTCCTGGTCGCCCTGCCGTCACCCGGCACCGGACTGCGCATGCTCGGCACGGCGACCCTCGACCCCGTCACCCTGATCGGCCTGATCATCGTCCTCGGCTCCGGCGTCGGCGAGGTCCTGCGGGTCACCGGTGTCGCCGACGCCATCGTCCGCGGGATCCTGCGCGCGGTCGGCGACCGCGGCCGCATCGCCGTCATGTACGGGATGATGGCCGCCTGCCTGATCCTCGCCGCCGGCCTCGGCACCCTTGCCGGCGCCCTCGCGATCGCCGCGCCCCTGCTCGTACCGGTCGCCGCACGCTCCGGCTTCACCCGCTCCGCGACGGCCGTCAGCATGTTCCTCGGCGGCTGCACCGGTCTGGCGCTCGCGCCCTTCGCCGGATCCAACATCGCCATCCTCGAGGCCGCCGACACGGGCTACCTCACCTATCTCGCCGTCGGCGCCGGTCCGTTGGCAGTGCTCACCCTGCTGCTCGCCGCAGTCATCGTGCCCTGGGTGCAGCGCCGCAGCGCCGCCCGCGGCGACTTCTACACTCCGGACGAGGGCGCCGACGAGGACGCCGGAGCGCCCGCGACGGCCCCCCGCACCCGCCACGCCACGCTCGCCTTCGCCGGCACGCTCGTCGCGGCCGTGGTGTACGCCACCGTCACGCAGGCCGGCGTCACGTTCCCGCTGGTGGCCCTTCCGCTGCTCGCGGTCGTCACCGGCCTGGCCGGCGGACTGAACCCGTGGCGCACCCTGCGGGCCGCGGCGACCGGAGCGCGCCGGCTGCTGCCCATGCTGCTGCTGTTCTGGATGCTCGCGGCGCTCTTCGCCTTCATCGACGCACTGCACCCGTACGACGTGGTGATGGAGCAGTTCGGCCCGGGGCTGCGAGAGATGCCCCCGCTGCCGTTCGCGCTCGCCGTCGCCTCGCTCGGCTGGGTCGGTGTCCCCGGCGCCACCGCCGCCCAGGTCGTCCTGCTCAGCGAGGTCTTCGGACCACTGGGGAACAGCCTCGGGATCGGTTCGGCCGCCTGGGTGGTCATTCTGCTGTGGGCCTCGAAGGCCGACACCTACGGGCCGCTGCCGAACGCCAACATGGTCGGCCCCATGGGGCTGGCGCGCGCCAGCCGGCTGCCCTACCTGCTGGGTGCCGGATGGGCTGTGCTGATCCCCGCATGCGCCCTCTACGCCGTGCTGCTCGCCGTACTGCTGTGACGCACCGGCCCCTCCCTCCTGCACCGCCCGGCCCGTCTTGGGCCGCACGCCCTGCTCGCACGAACCAGGAGCCAACACCGTGACCTCCTTCGACCTGCTCATCACCGGCGGAACCGTTGTCGACGGGACCGGCGGCCCCGCCCGGCGCGCCGATGTCGGCATCCGCGGCGACCGGATCGTCTTCCTCGGTGATGCCCCGGCCGGCGCCATCGCCCATGACGTACTGGACTGCACCGGCCAGGTCGTCGCTCCCGGCTTCATCGACCTGCACTCGCACGCCGACTTCACGCTGCGGGACGCACCGACTGCCGAAGCGTGCGTGCGGCAGGGTGTCACCACCGTCGTCACGGGCAACTGCGGCAGTTCTCCCTTCCCGACCGACCCCGGCGGGCGCCAAGGCGACAGCGGCAGTGACGAGATGCCCTGGGCGGACTTCGACGGCTTCGCCCGCGCGGTCGAGAAGGCCGAACCGTGCATCAATCTCGCGGCCCTCGTCGGCCACGGGACCCTGCGCGCTGCCGCGATCGGCAACGACCTGCGTCCCGCGACGGCCGAAGAGACCGCCACCATGCGCCGCCTGCTCGCCAAGGCCGCCGAGCAGGGCGTGTTCGGTCTGTCCACCGGACTGATCTACGCCCCCGGCTCCTTCGCCGACACCGACGAGGTCGTGGCGCTCGCCACCGAGGCCCGACGGGCCGGGCTGCTCTACAGCACCCACATGCGCGACGAGGGCGACCACCTCATCGATGCGGTGACCGAGGCCATCGAAACCGCTCGCCGCAGCGGTGTACGCCTCCAGATCTCGCACCTCAAGGCGATGGGACCGGCCAACCACGGCAAGGTGGGCGAGGCACTGGCCGCCATCGACTCCGCCGTCGCCGAGGGCCTGGACGTGGCCTGCGACGTCTACCCCTACGCCGCCTCCTCCACCCAACTCACCTCCCGCCTGCCCGACTGGGCGATGGACGGCGGTCCCGACGCGCTCCTGACTCGGCTGGAGGATCCGGAGACCCGCGCGGCCATCGCTGCGGAACTCCGCGCCAAGACCGGACGCACCTTCCTCCCCGAAGGCACCGTCATCGCCGCGATGCCGCCGGGCCGCTACTCGGACCGGGTGGGTTCATCCCTCCAGGACATCGCCACGGCCACCGGCCTCGACCCGGCCGAAGCGGCCCTCGACGTGCTGCACGCGCACAAGGCACAGGTCTGGATCATCAACCACGCCATGGCCGAGGCGGACGTCGACGCCGTACTGAGCCATCCTGGCAGCGCCGTCGTCAGCGACGGCTGGGAACTCGACACGGCCGGCGGCGGGCACCCCCACCCGCGCCACTTCGGCTCGTTCGCCCGGGTTCTCGCCGAGTACACCCGCACCCGCCGGCTCCTCACGCTGCCCGAGGCGGTCCGCAAGATGAGCGCGCTGCCGGCCGAGCGCCTCGGCCTCGCCGACCGCGGCGTACTGGCCGAGGGCCGGGCCGCCGACATCACGGTCTTCGACCCCACTACGGTCGCCGACACCGCCAGCTACGAGGCACCCCTCTCCTATGCCGTAGGCACCCGCCACGTCGTCGTCAATGGCCGCCCCGTACTGCGCGACGGAGCAGTCACGGCGAACCGACCGGGGAAGGTGCTCCGCAGAACGGGCTCGGTACCAGCCTGAGTCTCCTTGGGCACACCGCTTCCCGCAGGACTACGTAGGGACGTTTGAGTGGCCGGTCCATGCTGGTGGCATGCCTTTTCCCGATGAGTCGGCCCCCGTGGCCGTGCTGGACTACCAGCCCCGATGGGCAGTGGACTTCGAGCACTTGGCGGAGGCGCTGCATCGCGCCCTCGGCGACCAGGTCCGTGCGATCGACCACGTGGGATCGACCGCGGTGCCGGGTCTGGCTGCGAAGGACTGCGTGGACAGCCAGATCCTCGTCGACGCCATCGACGAGGATCGACAGGCCGCGCTCCTGGCTGCGATCGGCTTCCGCTGCCGGCCGGAGCCCTGGAACCGTACGGAGATCTCGTGCGGGCAGGAATGCCGGAAGCTGGTGTTCGCACCGCCGGCTGGAGCGCGGCGGTGCAACGTCCACCTGCGGCAGGTGGGCGGCCCGAACGCCCGCTTCGCGCTCCTGTTCCGTGACTACCTGCGCGCCGATGAAGCCGCTCGTGAGGCGTGGGGGGCGTTCAAGAAGCGCTTGGCTCTCAGCGTGCCGGACCTGCTCGACTACGGACAGATCAAGTCCCCTGCGACGGCAGTCCTGATGGCGGCGGCCGAACGCTGGGCCACCGAGACCGGCTGGCGGCCGGCTCCGAGCCGCTGGGTGTCAGTCCACCGAATCAAGCAATCCACTTAGTTGTTGACTTTCGGTTGATCGAGCCAGAGGATTCCGGGGGTGACCCACTCCGCGCACGGATCCGTCAGCCCCGCTCTCCCCGCCGACCTGGACGAGGCCGCACACCGCTGCCTCGTCGCGGGGTTCGAGGGCACCACTACCGTCCCCGACACCCTGAAGCGGCTCATCGACCGCGGCCTGGGCGGGGTCATCCTGTTCACCCGCAACGTGCGCGACGCGGAACAAGTCCGCGAACTCACCGACACACTGCGCACGATCCGGCCCGATCTGCTGGTGGCCATCGACAACGAGGGCGGGGGCATCGGCCACCTGGTGAGCGCGGGCGCGCCCGACGTCCCCGGCTCCTGGGCGCTTGGCGTCGTCGACGACCCCGGGCTCACCGCCCGCTGCGCCGACGCGCTGGCCGGGCATCTGGCGTCGCTCGGCATCACCGCCTCCTACGCCCCCGTCGCCGACCTCCAGCACCATCCCGACAACCCGATCGTGCGCACCCGCTCCTTCGGCGCCGACCCCGAGCTGGTCTCCCGCCATCTGCGCGCCTGGATCGCCGCCACCGAGGCGCGCGGCATCGCCTCCTGCGCCAAGCACTTCCCCGGCCACGGCGGCACCGTCACCGACAGCCACCACGAGACGGCGGTCGACCCGCGGCCGTACGGCGAACTCGACCTCGCCCCCTTCCGGGCCGCTGTGGCCGCGGGCGTGCCGATGCTGATGAGCGCCCACGTCGTCTTCCCGGCGCTGGACCCCGACCGTCCCGCGACACTGAGCCCGCGCATTCTGAGCGGCCTGCTCCGTGACGAACTCGGCTTCGACGGCGTCCTGGTCAGCGACGCCCTGGAGATGAAGGCGATCGCCGACCGCTACGGCGAGGCCGCGGGCGCGCGGATCGCGCTGGCCGCGGGCGCAGACCAGGTCATCGTCGCCGTACCGGACCTGGAGACGACGCTGGCGTGCCGGAACGCGCTGCTCGACGCGCTGGGCACCGGCGACCTGTCGGCGGAGCGCCTGGCGGAGGCCGCGGGACGGGTGCGGCGGCTGGCCGAGCGCTACGCCACTCCGGCGGCGGCCGTCGCCGGGTGGGACGACCGAGCCGGGCTGGACGCGGCGCGCCGGGCCGTACGGAGCCGCCCAGGGCCGGCGCCCGCGCGGGGTGCCCACGTCGTCGACCTGTTCCCGCTCCCGCATCCCGCGCTCAACTGGGGCGGCGAGGACCTGCTGAGCGAGCTGGGTGCCGTCGACCCCACGGCGACCGGTACGGCGGTCGCCGGGCGGCCCGCCGACCCCGCGGCCCTTGTCGCCGCCGTCCTGCGCCGTGCCGCGGGCGTGCCGCTGGTCGTCGCCACGAACGACGCCGGGCTCCACCCCTGGCAGGCGGCGGTGCGGGACGCCCTGCTTGCCGAACGCCCCGATGCGGTAAGCGTTTCCACCGGGATGCCGGAAGAGGGCGACGCGCTCTGTTCGTACGGACGCGGCCGGGTGAACCTGCGGGCGCTGGCGGAGGTACTGGCCGGGGCGTGAACCCCCTGAATCCCCCTCATTTCGGTCAGGACACTCGTACGGCGTCCGTGATGCCCCGTGCCGTCAGGTAAGCGGTGTCCTCGGCCCGTTCCGCCAGGACGACGGCCGGGCGTACGCCCTCGGTGCGCAGCCGCATCCAGGCCTCGAAGAAGTGGCCGCCCGGCCCGGAGACGGACCGCGTGGCCGGTGTGCACTCCAGCACCAGGGCGGTGTCCCGGGGAGGGACGGGGCGCGTCTCGGTGCGCAGCTTGGCGACGGTGTCGGCGAGAGCGTCCGCGATCGGCTTGGCGTGGCCGGCGGAGTCGAACAGCCCCAGGGTGTACTCGAGTTCGGGGAAGTCGGCCAGAGCGCGGTCCACGTCGTGGGAGCACCACCAGGTCACGCCCCACAGCCCCGTGCACCCGGCCGCGTTGAGCAGGGTCGCGCGGGCGAACTCCGGGGCGTCGGCCGCGGGGATGTGCGGCTCGGGCGCTCCGGTCTCCTGCACCCAGACCGGCCGTACCGGATCGTCGGCGTACGCCTTGGCGAGCTCTACGCCGTACTCGGCGAGATGCAGCACCTGCGGGGAGCGCGGGCCGTAAAGGCGGGCGCAGCCGCCCGAGAACACCCACGGGTGGACGGTGGTCAGGTCGCCCTTGCGGGCACAGGCCTCCGGGGTGAACGGGTGGTCGTCGCCGTACCAGGCGGCATCGAAGGCGGAGTGCGTGACCACGCCGCCCGTTCCGAGGCCCTTCCGTGCGGCGGCGAGCAGCGTGTCGAGGTAGTAGTCGACCTCCTGCACCGTCGCCGGGTTGTGCTCGACCAGGTTGTTGAGCTCGTTGCCGAGCTGGAGCCCGATGAGATTGGGGCGGTCGGCCAGGGCGCTGCCGAGGGTGTGCAGCAGATCCGCCTGGGCGTCGATCGTCTCCGGGTCCGTGAAGACGTTGCGGTGGTGCCAGCTGCGGGTCCACTCCGGATAGAAGTCGAAGCTGGACAGGTGGCCCTGCACGCCGTCCACGAGGACGTCGAGACCGGCCTCGGCCGCCAGGTCGACCAGATGCACGAGCTGGTCGACGGCCGCGGTGCGGATGAGGGTGCGGTTGGGCTGGAGGAGCGGCCAGAGGTGGAAGATCCGGACGTGGTCGAGACCGAGCCCGGCTATCTGTGCCAGATCCTCACGGGCATGCGCCGGGTCGAAGTCGTGCCATGAGTGGAACCAGCCGCGGCGCGGTGTGTAGTTGACACCGAACCGGAGCGGCGGTGGGGGCGTGGACGCGGTGGACGCGGGGGAAGTGCTGATGGGGTCCTCCTCGGAGCGTGCGCGATCTCGGCGCCAGGACGTAGCGGCGTGCGCGACCGCGCGCCGCCCCCGTGACCGGTCGGGCCTTGTCTCGGGCGAATGTATCAACCACCATGGCCGCTGATGAACAATGAATTGAACCAGGATTTCGTGGTCGGCCTGGACGCCGGCGGCACCCGCACGCGGGCCGTCCTGGCGACCGTGAGCGATGGCCGCCCACGGGGTGAGGGCAGCGCGGGCCCCGGCAACGCCCTGACCGTCCCGGTGCCCCAGCTCACCGACCACCTCGCCGAGGCCGTCGCCCAGGCCGTGCCGGAACGGCTGCGCGGCCGAGTGGTGGCGGTCGCGGGCGGATTCGCCGGAGCCTCGCGGGCCGCCGCGGACGAGCCGGGCCGGCTCAGGGCGCACTCCGCCCTCTCCGCCGCGCTGCGGCGGCTGGGCATTCCCGCCGTGCCGGTCGAGATCTGGAGCGACATCGAGGCGGCGTTCGCCTCCGCGCCAGGCCACCCCGCCGACGGCCTCGCGCTGGTGGCCGGCACAGGCGCGGTCGCGGCCCGTATCACCGGACGCGTGTGCACGGCGATCGCGGACGGCGACGGCTGGCTGCTCGGCGACGACGGCAGCGGCTTCTGGATCGGACGCGGCGCCGTCCGGGCGGCTCTGCGCATGGCGGACGGGCGCGGCGGGCCGACGGTGCTGGCCGTCTCGGTCGGGAGGGCGCTGGGCCTGCCGGGCGACGTCCTGCCGTACGAGGGTGAGGTCGCCGCCCCCGAGTGGTCCCGCGCGCAGCGCGAGGCCTACCGCATGCACCTGCTGCCCGCCGTCATGGCCCAGCCCCCGGTCCGCCTTGCCCGCTTCGCCCCACTGGTGGCCGAGGCCGCCCGGGACAAGGACGCCGTCGCACAGGCGATCCTCGACGAGGCGGCCGACCGACTGGCCGACACCGTAAGCGCGTTGGAGCCACGTCCGGGCGAGCGTGTCGTCGCCACCGGAGGACTGCTCGGCCCCGACGGTCCGCTGACCGCACCCCTCACCACCCGTCTGCACCCCCTCGGCCTGACGCTCGACTGGGTGGCCGACGGCTCGCGGGGTGCCGTGGCGCTCGCCCGCCTGAGTATCGCTTGAGTACCTGAACGACCAGCATTCCCGCAGAAACGAACGCAGAGCCGCACAGACGACCCGCAGACCCGTACGTACGAAAGGGACCGGCCGCATGCCGACTCCGGAACAGGTGGCCGCCCCGGCCGAGCAGCACGAGCAGGGCGGTAGCCCCGTCCTCTACCGGGACCCCACCGCCCCCGTCGACGCCCGCGTCCGCGACCTGCTCTCCCGCATGACCCTGCGGGAGAAGGCCGGCCAGCTCAACCAGCGGATGTACGGCTGGGACGCCTACCGCCGCACCCCCGGCGGTGGCTTCGAACTGACCGAGGCCCTTTACGCCGAGACCGAGCGCTTCGCCGGACTCGGCGCCCTCTACGGGCTGATGCGCGCCGACGCCTGGTCCGGCGTCGACCACTCGGGCGGGCCCGGCGCGCGCGACAGCGCGGAACTCGCCGACCTCGTCCAACGCCATGTCGTCGAGCGCAGTCGCCTCGGCATCCCGGCCCTGTTCGTCGAGGAGGTTCCGCACGGCCACATGGCCATCGACGGCACGGTCCTCCCGGTCAATCTGGCCGTCGGTGCCACCTGGGACCCCGAGCTGTACGAGCGCGCCGCAGCACACGCCGCCGCCGAACTGCGCGCCCGCGGCGGCCATGTCGCCCTCGTCTCCGCGCTGGACATCGTCCGCGACCCGCGCTGGGGCCGGACCGAGGAGTGCTTCGGGGAGGATCCGTATCTCGCCGCCCGCCTGACGGAGGCACTGGTCAGAGGAGCGCAGGGCCAAGGCGAGAGGTTCGCCGACGACAAGGCCCCCGTGGTCCTCAAGCACTTCGCCGGCCAGGGTGCCACCGTCGGCGGCCGCAACTCCTCCGAGTCCGAACTCGGCCCGCGCGAGCTCCACGAGATCCACCTGCCCGCCGCCCGCGCCGGAATCCGCGCCGGAGCCGCCGCCGTCATGGCCGCGTACAACGAGGTCGACGGCCTGCCCTGCTCCGGCAACCGCGCGCTGCTCGACGAACTGCTGCGGCGCCGCTGGGGCTTCGACGGCCTGGTCGTGGCGGACGGCCTGGCCGTGGACCGGCTGGCCCGCATCACCGGCGACAAGGTCTCCGCCGGGGCCCTCGCGCTCAACTCTGGTGTCGACCTCAGCTTGTGGGACGAGGGCTTCGCACACCTGGAGGAGGCCGTCGAGCGGGGCCTGGTGAGCGAGGAGACCCTCGACGCCGCCGTCGCCCGCGTACTGCGCCTGAAATTCCGCCTCGGTCTGTTCGAACGGCCGTATGTCGCGGACCGGTCCATGCCGGAGCCGGAGCCGGAGCCGGAGCCACAGCCACAGCCGGACCGCGGCCGCGACCTGAGCACCGCCCTCGCCCGCGCCGCCGTCACCCTCCTCCACAACGACCGCGGGACCCTGCCCATAGCGCCGGCCGTCTCCCGCATCGCCGTCCTGGGCCCGCACGCCGCCACCACCGCCCACCAACTCGGCGACTACACGGCCCCGCAACGCCCCGGCACGGGCACCAGCGTGCTCGACGGACTGCGGCGCCTGGCTCCGAACAGTGTCGACATACGCCACGCCCGCGGCTGTGCCCTCACCGGGGACGACCTCTCCGGCATCCCCGAGGCGGTCGCCGCAGCCGCCGACTCCGACCTGGCCGTCCTGGTACTGGGCGGCAGCAGCGCCCGTACGCCCGGCACGGACTTCGCCGCCAACGGCGCGGCACTGACCGCCGTCTCCGAGATGACCTGCGGCGAGGGCGTCGATCTCGCCGGACTGCGCCTGGGCGACGCCCAATACGCCCTGCTCGACGCCGTCACCGCCACCGGCACACCCACGGTGGTCGTCCTGATCCAGGGCCGCCCGCACGCCGTCCCCGAGGCGGCGGAGCGTGCCGCCGCGCTGGTCACCGCCTGGTACCCGGGCCCCTGGGGCGGCGACGCGATCGCGGAGATCCTGCTCGGCCGCGCGGAACCGGCCGGCCGCCTCCCCGTGTCGATCCCGCGCTCGGCGGGCCAGCTCCCCGTGTACTACAACCACAAGGACACCGAGTACGGCGCCTACGTGGACGACAGCGCCGAGCCGCTCTACTCCTTCGGACACGGTCTGTCGTACACCGATTTCGCGTACGGCCCGCCGCGCCTGGACGGGCGCACTGCCGAGGTCGACATCACCAACACCGGGCGACGGCAGGGCCGTACCGTCGCCCAGCTGTACATCCGCCGCCTCATGACCTCTGTGTGGCCGCGGACCCTCGAACTGCGCGCCTTCCAGAGCGTCGACCTGGCGCCGGGGGAGCGCCGCACGGTCACCTTCCACCTCGGATCCGGCCAACTCGAGCAGGTCGGCCCCGACCTGGAGACGGCCGTGCTGCCCGGAACGCTGGAGATCCGTGTCGCCGAGTCGTCCCGGGCCGCGCTGAGCGCCGTACCGGCCGTGCTCCGTGTGGACGTCTGAATTGGGGCTCAGAGCTTCACGGCCCCCGCCGACACACCCTTGTAGAACCACCGCTGCGTGATGACGAACAGCACCAGCACGGGGACGACGGAGATCACCGCCCCGGCCATCACCACCCGCTGGTCGTATCCGAAGGACGAGCTCTGCAGCCGGGACAGACCCAGCGTCAGCGTGAAGTGGCTCTCCGAACGCAGCACGATCAGGGGCCACAAGAAGTCGTCCCAGGCACTGATGAAGGTGTTGATGGCGACCACCGAGATGGCCCCGTACGCCGACGGCAGGTACAGATGGCGGAAGCGCTGCCACTCGTTCGCACCGTCGATCATCGCGGAGTCCTCGATCTCGCGCGGCACGGCGAGGAACGCGCCGCGCATCAGCAAGACGTTGATCGCGCCGACGAACCCGGGCAGCCACACGCCGACGACGTTGTCGACCAGGCCCATGTCACGGATGCTCAGGAACAGCGACACCATGATCGACTCGAACGGGAACATCATCGAGGCGGCCAGCAGCACCCACACCAGCCGGCGGCCCTTCCAGCCCGGCTTGGAGAGCATGTAGCCCGCCGTCGTGGAGAACAGCAGCTGGCTGACGAGGGACAGCACCACCACGATCAGGCTGTTCCGGATGTACGTGGCCACCGGCACCTGCGAGAAGACCTCGCGATACGCCCGCAGCGTCGGATGCTGAGGCAGCAGTGAGGCGCCCGCGCCGAAGACGTCCTCGCTGGTGCCCTTCAGCGAGGCCAGGAGCTGCCACAGCAGCGGCCCGACGGTGATCACCAGCACGAACAGCAACAGCAGGTACCGGACCACCAGTTCGCGTGGACGGCCGTAGTCCCGCCAGCGCGGGCGCGCCCGGCCCCGGACGGTGTCAAGAGACGTCACGACTCGTCCTCCTTCGTCAGGCGCTGTGCCAGCAGGGTCAGTCCCAGAGTCATCGCGAACAGCGCCACGCTGACCGCCGATCCGTATCCCGCGTTGCCGCTCAGGGGGTCCAGGCCCACGTCACGGATGTAGAAGGGCAGAGTGCGGTCGGCGCCGCCGGGGCCGCCGGTCGGGCCGCCGAGCATGTAGATCTCGGTGAACACCCGCAGCGAGCCGATGCCGGTGAGCGTGCCGACCAGCATCATGGCCTGCCGCACCCCGGGCACGGTGATGTACCAGAAGCGGCGGATGGCGCCCGCGCCGTCCATGGCCGCCGCCTCGTGCAGCTCCTGGGGCACGTTTCCGAGCGCGGCGAGGTAGAAGACCATGTACCAGCCGAGGCCCTTCCACAGCGTCAGACCCATCGCGGACAGCAGGATCAGCCAGGAGTCGGACAGGAACGGGATGGCCTCTTTGATGAGATGGGCCTTCATCAGCCAGGTGTTGACCAGGCCGTCGTCGGTCAGCAGCCACTGCCAGCTCAGGCCCACGACCACGCTCGAGGCGAGTACCGGCGTATAGAAGGCGGACCGGAAGAACCCGATGCCGGGCAGCTTCTTCTCCACCAGCACGGCGAGTATCAGCGGCAGCAGCACCATCAGCGGCACCACGATCAGCGCGTACAGCAGGCTGTTGCGGGTCGCCAGCCAGAAGTCGGAGTCGTCCAGCATCCGGGTGTAGTTGGAGAGCCCGACGAAGCCGGCCGCGCCGCCCAGCGGCTTGGCGTCGGTGAACGACAGCAGCACGGTGTTGAAGAAGGGGTACACACCGAAGACCACCGCGCAGAGGACCGCGGGGGCGGTCCACAACCAGGGCAGCCACCAACGGCGGTACAGCGCCGCGCCGTTGGCGCCCGCCGAGGGACCGAGCCGCAACGCCCGGCCCAGCCGCTGGAAGGGGCCAGGGCCCGTGCCCGGTACGGCGGTGTTCTTCGCCGTACCGGACACGGGCACCGGCTTCGCGGTCTGCGTCGCCACGGTCAGCTGCCCTGCTTCAGCAGCTCGTTCGCCTTGGCCTCGGCGTCCTTCACCGCCTGTTCCGGGCTCTTCTTGCCCTGCATGGCCAGCTGCACCTGGGCCACGATGGCGTTCTGCACGGCCGGCGAGAGGGTGACCTCGTAGGCGGTGGCCGTCTTGAGCTGCTCGGCGACCAGCTTGCGGGCCTGCCCGAACGGGTCGTCACCGGTCGGGTTCTGGAAGAACGGGTCGTCCAGCGAGGCCGCAGTCGTCGGGAAGATCACCACGTTGGGGTCCTTGCACCAGGCCAGCTGGTTCTCCGCGTTGGTCAGGAACTTCGCGAACGCCAGCGCGGTGGGTGCATTCTTGCTGGTCGAGGCGGCCGCGATGTACTGCGGGGCGCCGGAGGTGTGGCCGAGGGCGTCGAAGGGATACTGGCCGACACCGGTCTTGGCGTAGATCGACGGGCTGTTCTGCTTCACGAAGCGCACATAGCTCGGGTTCGTCGAGCCGTAGGCGATCTTGCCCTGGGTGTATGGCGTCGAGGCGTCGTTGTTCGAGGACAGCGAGTCCTTCGGCATCGCGCCCGACTGGTAGAGCTTCTTCATCCAGGCGACCCACTCGATGGTCTTCGGGTCGTCGGCGAAGGTGTACGACTTGCCGTCGGACGAGTACACCTTGATGTCCATCTGCTGCCAGTCGGCCGGTATCCGCCAGATCGGGTTGGCCACCGTCGCATAGAACTTGCCCTTCCCCGCCTTCGCGACCTTCTCGTAGTCGGCGAACAGGCCGAAGAGGGTCGTCGGCGGCTTCGCCGGGTCGACCCCGGCCTTCTTCAGCAGGTCGGTGTTGTAGCTGAGCATGATGCCGCCGGTGTACCAGGGCAGTACGGAGTGCACCGTGGCACCCGAGGCGTCCGTCATGGTGCTGGACTTCCAGAACGCCGGGGCGAAGGGCTTGCCGGCGTCGGGGTCCTTCTTGTCGAGGTCGAGCAGGTATCCGGCCTTGGTGAGGGACTTGGCGGTGACGGCGTTGATGTTGATGACGTCGGGCATCGTGCAGGCCTGGGCGTCGGCGACGGTCCGCTGCGTGAAGGTGTTGTCGCCGGGGTCGTCGATCCACTTGACCGAGGTGCCGGGGTGGGCCTTCTCGAAGTCCTTGATCACTCCGTTGAAGAACCCGCCGAAGTCTTTCTTCAGGTTGGTGGTCTGGAAGGTGATCTTGCCCTTGATGTCGCCGGAGAGCTTGCCGGACCCGACGTTGCCCTTGTCGACCTTGCAGTTGCCCACGGTGGCGTCCCCGCCGCCGGAGTCGTCGGAGCCGCCCGACAGGCCGCAGCCCGCGGTGGTCAACGACAGGACGACGAGACAGGTCAGTGATCCGGTCAGTCTTCTTGCGCGCATAGCTGCCCCTCCTGCGACCAGTCGGTGCTGGATCGGATGGTGGATCGGATGCTCGATCGGATGCTGGTTCAAATCACCAACTTGGACTTCGATTGATGAAAAGGTGGACCAGAACTCATCGGAGGTCAATGGGTTGCCGTGTTGCTTTTCGGTTCCGGACGTGAGTCCCGTACGGGCGTCACGCGCGGGCGCACGGGATCAGTGCCGGTGCTCGTGGTCCGGGTGTGAGGGGTCGCCGGGGTGCTCGTGACCGACGGCGTACACCACGTCGGCACGGGCCCCGTCGAGCCAGTCGAAGAAGGCCCGCCGGCCCGCCGCCCGCCGCAACTCGTCTGCGATGCCCTCGCGGACCCGCTCGTACGGCACGAAGTCCTCCGGTGCCGCCCCGCCGAAGGGGTCGACGCCGCGCCGCAGCGCCTCCGGGGTGAGGAAGCGGTCCGGGTTGCGGTCGTAGTAGTCCCGTACCGCCTGATCGGGGACGTTCTGCTCGGCCTCCAGCCCGGCGAGGAGGAGGCGCGCGGCCGGTGAGTGGGCGAGCGCCACCGCGACGATGCTGCCGAGGTCGGCGACGTCGGTCCCGTCCACGGCGAGCAGCCGGGACGGCGACACCTCCTCCGGGGGCTTCAGTCCCCGGTCCGCGCAGGCCCGGCGGGCGAGTTCATCGGTGACCACCACCTGCGTCGCCCACCGCCGCCGCTGCCGCTCGGCGCGTGCGAGGGAATCGGGCCGGGTTTCGCGGTCGCGGGGTGGGACGGCCTCCAGGAGGGCGTCCACGCGGTCCTTCCCGACCGCTTTACCGTCCACTACAGCCGCGTGGAGCACAGCCATGTGCGCGTGCACCCCAGTCGCGTGGTCCGTCACGGCGTCACCTCCAGAGCGACGGCCTCCGTGTAGGCGACGCAGCCGTGCCAGGCGACCTTCGCCATCAGCCAGTACGACCCGGGCGGCACCGCCGCGCCGTCCACCTCGATCCCGCACTCCAGCTGCTCCCCGGCGCCCACCGTGAAGCCCTGGCAGCCCGGCCCGACTCCCGGCCAGGTGCCCCAGGACGACACGGCCCACAGCGTCCCGGCGACCGGCCCGCGCGTGGTGTTGTGCACGGTCACCGGAACCCGCACCCGCTCGCCCCTGTGCACGGTGACCCGCTGAACTCCCAGCCGGGACACCAGCGTCGGTCCGGTGCGCCCGTCCGGCTCACCCTCGGGTACGGCACCCGGCACGTCCAGGGCGACGACATCCTCGTACACCTGACCGCCGTACGGCAGCCGAGCCGAGAGCCAGTGGCGGCCGGCGACGGGGTCGGGCGGCGGCACCACGGTGACCTCGGCGAGCGTGAATCCGCCGGGGCCCAGCGCGTACGGAAGTACGGCGGGCTCGGCGGACCAGCCCGGCGGCACCTGGACGGTCACGCTGCCCGACACCGGGGCGTCGGTGAGCTCCGAGCTGACCCGGACGGTCGCGGTGACGGGGCCGGAGGCGGTGAGCGCGGTGGGCGAGACATACACCGCGATGGGCATGTTGCCGCGCGGGGCGGGGCCGGAGTTGTGCAGCCAGTAGCGGGTGTGCACGGGCTGCGCGGGCTCGTGGGCGGCGATGCCGGGACCGGGTGCGGTCGGCGTGGCGTCGGGTGCGGCCAGGACGGTGGCCACCTCGAAGCCGGTCAGGGGTACGCCGAGGCCCCCCTTCTCATCGGGGGTCAGGGGCTCCCCGGGTGTTTCCAGTACGTCGGCGCGGGTGCCCTCCGTCCAGTCCCGCGGTGCGTGCACGCGCGCGTGCACCGGCCGTCCGTGCACCTCGTGCATCCGTACGACGACTCCGCGGCCGGGATCCGCCGGTGCCACGCTGCCCCGGGCGAGCGGGGAGCCGGCCGGCTTGAGCGCGTCGAGCAGGACCTCGCCCGGGGGCTCGAGTGCCAGCAGGGTCGCCTTCCTCGGCAGGACGGTGGCGTCCCGTGGCAGCACGGCGTCCCGGTCCTCCGACGACTGCCTGAGCCGCGCGGTGAGCGGGTGGTTGAACGCGTGTCCGGCCTGCGGCAGCCGCAGCGCCCGCCAGTCGCCCGCGCCCGCCACGACGGCGTACTCGAACGTGTGGGACCAGCGCTGGAGCTGGAACGCCGACCCGTCGGGGGCCGTACGGCGCGGCGGGTCGACCCAGATGCCGGACGGCCAGCCGGTGCAGGAGCGCATCAGCGACATATAGAGGTCGCCGGAGGCGGTGACCACGCAGCCGGGCGTACCGCGGTTGAGGACGGCGAAGCTGCGCCCGTCCCAGGCGTCGCCCGGCGGCAGGGCCTCGCCGCGGCCCGCCGCCGTGGCCTGCAGGGTCGCCGTCTCGTCGAGGCCGGCGACGAGTGCGTCGACGGCCTTCGCGTCGTCCTCGGGGCGGGCGCCCGCCACCACGAGCAGCGGCAGCCGTTCGAGGTCGCGCAGGTCGGCCCCGGGCACCCACTCCTCGCGCAGTCCCGCTCGCGGCGCGACCCAGACGGCCGCCACGCCGGACTCGGCCAGCTGCCGGCGCAGCTCGCGCCCGGCGGCCGGGTCCCAGCCGAGCGCCTCGGCGACCAGGGAGTTGCGGTCGGGGGTGCCGACGGCGATACGGATGTCGGGGAGGTTGGAGTCGACTTCGAGGTCGCCGTAGCGGGGGCCGCCGGCGACGGTCGAGGTCGAGGTGACGCCCGCGCGGACGAGGGCCGCCGCGAGCGGGGTGCCGAGTCCACCGGCGTCGTCCCAGGAGGCGAACACGAGCTCGGCGACGCCGATCGACCGGTGACCGAGGAGCACGCCGGAGGCGTCGTGGACCTCGACCCGCGCGGTGGATCCCAGCCCGAACCACGTGTTGGCCGGGTTGTCCAGCGTCCACGGGAACCGCTCGCTGTCCACCTCCACGAACCCGAATCCGCGTCCGATCACCGCGTCGGCCACCTCGTGCACCGGCAGCCCGCCCCGCACGTCCGACGGCCAGCGCACCCGGATGAGCCGGTCGGCGCCGTCGTACCCGTCGATGGTGGTGGACACGTCGAGGCGGTCGACGCCCGTCCACAGGGTCAGCCGCTGCGTGTAGCGGAAGAGGCCGAGGTCGGCGCTGACGGTGATGCGGGATCCCGCGGGGGACTGCTCGACCCGCACGTCGGCGGTCACGTCGCGGCTGCGGGCGGCGGTGGTGCCGGTCGGGGTGAGGTGCCAGGGGCCCTCGCCGAAGCGGGGGTGCCTCGGGTACTCCTCCTGTACGACGAGTTCGTTGCCGATGTCGCCGGGGCGCAGCAGCTCCCGGCCGCCTTCCGTGAGCGCACGCAGACCGCTCACCGCGCCGCCGCGCGCCGGGTCGACCGTCACTTCGTAGAACTCGTTGCGGATGGTGGTGCCGTCGCCGGGCGTCCACTCGGGGACGGTGCCCTCCGCGACCGGGAACGCCTTGAGCCCCATACCGGGCACGTCCGTCGCAACGACATGGAGTTCGCCGTTCTCGCGCACGGCGGGCAGCGGGAGGCCGGTGCTGTCGTCGAGCGGGACGAGACCGCCGGGATCGGCGACGGTGAGCACGTCCCGGCGGTCGCAGGTGACGGAGTTGAAGACGATGAGGTCGAGCCCTCCGCCGGGCAGCGGGGTCACGCGGTCGGTGAGGGCCTGGGTCGCGTCGGCGTGTACGGCCTCGGCGAGGTCGTACAGCTCGCGCCAGCCGGTGAGCAGGTCGATGTAGACCTGGTCGGACTCGGAGCCGGTGATGGCGTCGTGGTGGGCTCCGTAGATCAGCTGCCGCCAGGCCTTGTCGAGCGCCGCGTCCGGATACGGATGCCCGGTGACCAGCGAGGCCAGCGTCGCCCACGCCTCGGCGTCGGCGAGCAGCGTCTCGCCGTACCGCTGGGCCTGCTTGGTGTCGATGTAGGAGACGTCCTTGCCGGTGTAGACCGGGTTCATGTCCCGCGTCTGCGGCGACGCCTTACGCCCCTCGGCCGCCAACTGCGTGCGCACGGCGGCGAAGAAGTCCCTGGGCACCGCGCTGATGAACCGCGGCCACACATAACGCGCGTTCCAGTCGCGGTGGATGGCCATCACCCAGCGGCACGGCGGGGCGTAGTCGCCGCCGACGGGGAGGAGCACGTTGCGGGTGAGCGCGACCTGTTTCAGGCCCTTGAACAGCTTGAACGCGGCCGCCTCCGCCTCCGGCAGGGTCGGCGCGTTGTCGATTGCCCAGCCGGCGCCGTAGTGGTTGACCATGTACGCGGTCAGCAGCCCGCGCCCCGAGGGCGCGATCCAGCTGAACTCGGCCGGGAACTGCATCCGCTTGGGGTCCCTCGGCTCCTCACCGAACACGGAGAGCGTCGGCCCCCACTGGTGGAACGGCCCGCGCGCCCACGAACTGGAGGTGACTCCCGCGTCCGCCATCAGCCCCGGGAACTGCGGATCGTGCCCGAAGGCGTCCAGCTGCCAGGCGGTTTCGGGCTTCGCCCCCATGATTCCGCGCTGGAAACCATCGCCGTACAGGGCGTTGCGCACTGTGGCCTCGGCGCCGGTGAGGTTGGTGTTGGGCTCGTTGTAGGTGCCGCCCATGATCTCGACGCGGCCGGTGCGGATCAGCTCCCGCAGAAAGGCGCGCTCCTCCGGGAAGGCGTCCCAGTACGGCTTGAGGTAGTCGACCTCCGCGAGCACGAAGGTGTACGCCGGGTCGCGGCGCGCCAGGTCGCAGTGGGCGCGCACCAGGCTCATGCCGGACTGGCCGCGCGAGTCGAAGGTGCGGGCGGGCAGCCCGGTGGCGGCCGGGTCGTCGGCGACGTCCCAGGTCTCGGTGTACGCGGCCTGGGTGTTCCACCACACGGGGTCGTAGTGGAAGTGGCTGACCATGAACATGGTCCAGCCCGGCTCGGCCGCCGTGAACGCGGCGGTCTGCCGGGCCACGTGGGCCGGGTCCTCGACGTCCTGGGCGGTGACGGTGACGTGGGTGATGTCGCCGGGGGCGAGGTCGCCGGTCACGGGTATCTCGGCGCGTACCGTGCCGTCGTCGCCTGCGGCGGCGAGGACGTCCCCGACGCCGCGGACGCCCGGGCCCTCGACGGTGAGGCGGACCGTCCGGCCGGGGACATGGCTGATCTCGGCGACCACCACCTGGTGCGGCTGCTCCTCGGTACCGGCGAAGAGCTCGGTCGACTCGACAGAGGTGACGCGCATGGGTCTCCTACGAGGGGCTCGGCGGGGCCCCATCGTGGCACCACAGGGATGGTTCAAACAACCATCTGGATGTTTCGTTGGTGGTTCAATCATGCATTTTTGGCCGTGCCGGGCTTGTTGCCGATGTGTACGACGCGCTCGTTACGGCAGGCGCGAGGCGCATGCGAAAAGCCGCCCTGGCCGGGAGCCGGGGGCGGCTTGCGCGCGGGAGGCGGCTTGCTTGCGCGGGAATCGTGTGCGGAGCTCAGCGACTGCGGCGGGACTTCACCGCGTGCTGCCCAGCGATGTGGTCTGTCAGCGCCAGCGAGGCGCTCGCGCGCTGGTAGGTGAGCTGGGCGACCCGGACGTACAGGCAGTCGACGAGCATCAGGACGGAGTGCCGACTGCTGATGCTTTCGGCGCGGAAGCTGGTCTCCGAGGACGACGAGATGAGCCGGATGTCTGCGGCCCTGGAGAGCGGCGAGCGCGGGTCGGTGGTGAGGGCGATGGTGGTGGCGCCGCGCTCCTTGGCCATCTCGAACGGTTCGAGTGTCTCGCGGGTCGCCCCGGAGTGGGAGATGCCGATGGCGACGTCGGCCGGGGTGAGCAGGGCCGCGGAGGTCGCGGCGGCGTGCACCTCGGTCCAGCCGCGGACCGCGCAGCCGATGCGGAAGAGCCGGGTCTCCGTCTCCTGGGCAACCGCGCCACTGCCGCCGACGCCGTACACGTCGATGCGCCGGGCGCGGGCGACGGCCTGGGCAGCGCGTTCGACGGCGTCGAGGTCGATCCGGTCGATGGTCTGCTGGACCGCGCGCAGGTCCGCGCTGCCGACGACCTGGACGACCCGTTCGAGGCTGTCGTCGGGGGAGATGTCGGGGCCGATCTCGGCGGTGCCCCAGTCGGAGACCTCACCGCGGCCGCGCTCCTGGGCCAGCTCGATCAGCAGGTGCTGATAGGAGTCGAGTCCTATGGCGCGGCAGAAGCGGGTCACCGTGGCCTGGGAGGTGCCGGTGCGGCGGCCCAGTTCGGCGGCCGAGCAGTGGGTGACGGCGGCTGGATCCTCGAGGATCAGCTCGCCCACCTTTCGCAGGGAGCCTGCCAGGCGGGGGAGTTCGGTGCGGATCAGAGTGGTGACGTCCGTCGGGGGCATATGAAGAAGGTATCAGCCACCGTTCAGTGTGCGGATTGAATACCTGGACCGAGGCGGCAGCGGTGGAGCGCATTGCTCGCCGCGCGGCGTATGTGATTTATTGATTCATCGATGAAGTCGTAGATGGTGGTTCAATCCATCATCGCTTGATCAGTGGGGAGTGTCGCGTGTCCGTAGAGTCCCTGAGCGCCGAGGGTTTCGCGCGCGAGAGCCTGGCCGTCCTCCACCGCATCACCGAGTCCGCCCGCGACGAGGTGACACGCGCCGCCGAACTGATCGCGGAGTGCGTGCGATCGGACGGCGTCATCCACGCCTTCGGCACCGGCCACTCCCAGGCCATGGTCCTCGAACTCGCCGGCCGGGCAGGGGGCCTGGTGCCCACCAACCGGCTGAGCATGGCCGACCTCGTCCTCTACGGCGGCGACGACCCGAGCGTCCTCGACGACCCCCTCCTGGAGCGCGAGTCCGGGGTCGCCGCCCGTCTCTACGACCTTGCCGCACCGAACCCTCAGGACCTGTTCGTCGTCATCTCCAACTCCGGCGTCAACAACGTGATCGTGGAGATGGCCCTGCACACCAAGGAACACGGCCACCGCCTCCTCGCCATCACCTCGCTGACCCACACCCGGGCCGTCCCCGCCGGCCACCCGAGCGGCAAGAAGCTCGCCGACCTCGCCGACGTCGTCCTCGACAACGCGGCGCCACGGGGCGACGCCCTCCTCGAACTCCCCGGCGGCGGCTCGGTCTGCGCGCTGTCCACACTCACCGGCGTGATGCTGGTCCAGATGACGGTCGCCGAGGCGGCCTCGCTCCTCCTCGCCTCCGGCGACCGCCCGCCGGTCTACGTGTCGGCCAACGTGCCCGGCGGCTTCGAGGGCAACCTGGAGCTCGAGAAGCGGTACGCCGGACGGATCCGCCGTACGGCGAGCTGAGCCGTATTGAGGGGCGCTCGTCGGCGCGCCCCTCTCACACGAGCGGCGGGACCGGGGCGGAGCGAGCTCCTCTGCAAAAGGCATTGAATTGTTTCAAGTTCGCGTGTTGAGTGACGGGCCGGGTCGCCTCACCACCCCTGCCACCTCGCCAACTCGTCCTGGAGCCGCCGCAGATGCCGACAGCGCCGCCCGTCCCTGATCCCCGTCTCACCCTCGGCGCCCTCCACCCCCGCGAGCTACGGGCCTTGCTGGCGGAGCGACTGCGTCTGCTCGCTCTGCTGCGTCACGCCGGGAGCGGTGCACTGTCCGGCCTGGCGGGCCTCACCCTCGGCTCCGCTCTCGCGATGCCCGCGCTCGCCCTGCTCACCGCCGGCATTGTGGACCGGGCGGCGGAGGGCGCCGAGGTGGTGGCGCTGCTGCCGTACCTGGCCGCGCTCGGTCTCGCCCTCCTGGTCCAGCAGTTGGTCTGGTCGCTCACCGAACTCGTGAAGGTGGCGGTCTCCCGCCCGATCGACGGCGCCCTGCGCTCCCGCCTGCGCGCCCTCGCCCTCACTCCCCGCACCATCGGCCACCTCGAGGAGGGGGCCTTCCAGGACGACGCCCAGCGCGCCAGCGAGATCGGTGAGGGCTGGTGGGTGCGGTCCGCGGGCACCGCCGCCTTCAGCGCCGTCGTCGTTCTCGCACGTCTGATCGGCGCGGTGGCCTCCGCCGCCGTCCTCGCCGCGCACTTCCCCCTCCTCGCCGTACTGCTCCTGGCCGCCACGCTGCTCAACCGCTCCGCGCAGCGCCGCCAGTGGACCCACCTCGTCGCCGTCGGCGACCAACTGGCCGGGGGCCAGCGCCGGATCGACTACTACGACGAGCTGGCGGCCGGTCTCGGCGCCGCCAAGGAGATCCGCCTCTTCGGCCTCGCCGACTGGCTGATCGGCCGACGCGCCGACGCCCACTGGGAGCTGCGCTCGCCGTACTGGGCGCTGCGCCGCAGCATCCTGCGCCGGCAAGGCCTGACCACAGCCCTGTCCGTCGCCTGCGGCGCCGCGGCCTTCCTCGTCCCCGGCCTCGCCGCGACCCGAGGCGACCTCGGCGCGGGCGCCCTCGCTGGCTGTCTCACAGCCGCCTTCGGGATCTTCAGCGTCACCCAGACCGGCATGGAGACCTTCGACATCGAGTACGGAAAGGGGGCGCTCGCGGCCGTCGAGCGCCTGGAGCGGCGATTCGGGGCCGACGACGGCTCCGGCGGTCGGCAGGGCGGCGGTGAGGCGATCACCCCCGCCGGCCGGCCCGCCCCTGCCGCGCCGCCGAACACCGGCAAGGCCCCCGAAGTACGGCTGGAAAACGTTTCATTCACCTACGCCTCGGGCGTGCGTCCCGTCCTCGACGGCCTCGACCTCGTCATCCGGCCCGGGGAGGTACTCGCCGTGGTCGGCGTCAACGGTGCCGGCAAGACCACCCTCACCAAGCTCATCGCAGGCTTGTACCGGCCCACCGCCGGGCGGGTCACCGCCGACGGGCAGGACGTCGTAGAGCTGGACGTCGAGGCCTGGCGGCGCCGCCTCGGCACGGTCTACCAGGACTTCGTCCGCTACCCGGCCACCGCCCGGGACAACATCGCACTCGGCGCGCCGGAGACCGTCGACCACCCCGAACTGGACTCCCTGATACGCGAGTCGGCCGGCCCGACCGGCGTCGTGGATCTTCTCGACTCCCTGCCCGAGGGCCCCGGCACCCTCCTATGGCGCACCGGCAAGGACGGCCGTGACCTGTCGGGAGGCCAGTGGCAGAAGATCGCCGTCGCCCGCACCCTGCACGCCACCGCCCACGGCCGTGATCTCGTCATCCTCGACGAGCCCACCGCCAACATGGACGTCAAGGCGGAACTGGAGTTCTTCCGCACAGTCGTCGCGGGATGCCGCGAGCGGGGCGTGTCCGTGGTGCTCATCTCGCACCGCCTGTCCACCATCCGCGACGCCGACCGCATCGTCGTCCTCGACGGCGGCCGCATCACGGAGTCCGGCAACCACGAGCAACTCCTCGCCGCGGACGGTGCGTACGCACGTCTGTGGCGCCTGCAGGCCGCCCGCTTCGAGGAAGCCGCTGCCGCTACCACCGACCAGACCCCGGAGACCGCCGCATGAGAGGCCTCGCCGACCGCCTCAGCCGCCTCGTCCACCGCTACGAGAACCTGCGTCTGGCCCGCCACATGCTGGCGCTGTCCTTCCGCGCCGCCCCGCTCGTGGCCGTGGTCAACATCGTGCTCATCCTGCTGCTCGCCGGCGGCACCGCGCTCACGGCCCTCGCGCAGCGGCAACTCGTCGACGCGGCGGGCCGCCACGCCATGACCGCCGTCCTCGTCGCCGCGCTGCTCGGCGTCCTCGCGCACGCCGGGTCCTTCGCACTCAGCCATGTGCAGGGCGAGGTCCGCCAGGACCTCACCGTGCGCGTGGCCCGCGAGCTCGACCACGAAGTGCTCGGCCTCACCGCCCGTATCTCCACTGTCGAGCACCTGGAGCGGCCGGAGTTCCTCGACCGGCTCACCGCGCTGCGCCGCGGCACACAGGCCTTGGCAGCCTCGGTGTGGCGGGCCGCGCTCGGTGCCGCCTCGCTGCTCAGCCTCGTCCTCAGCGTGGTGCTCCTGGCCGGAATCCACCCCGCTCTCGTGCTGCTCGTGCCCTGTGCCCTGCCCACCGTCGTCCTGGCGGGCCGTGGCCGCGCCTACTACCGCTCCGTCCTGGACGACTGCACCCAACACGACCGCCTCGAACGGGAATTGCATGCCCTGTGCCTGAAGCCCGAGCCCGCCAAGGAAGTGCGCATCGCCGGCTCGGGCCCCGTCCTCGACCGGCGTGCCCGCGTCCTGTGGGACGGCACCAGCCGCCGCCTGGTCCGCGCCCGCGCGCGAGCCGTGGCGTATGAGGCGGCGGGCTGGCTGGTGTTCGTCGCCGCCGTCATCGCCGCCCTCGCGTACGCCCTTCATCTGCACGCCCGGGACCGGGTCTCGCTCGGCGACCTCGTCCTGCTGCTGTCCCTCGCGATCGCCCTCAGCAACCAGATCGCCAACGTGCTGTTCAACCTGGGCAGCGTCGCCGACGCCGGCCACGTCACCCGCCACTACCTCTGGCTGCACACCTATGCCCGGACGGCCGCCGCCCGCACCGACGGCCACCCCGCGCCCGAACGGCTGGAACAGGGCATCCGACTGCGCGGCCTCACCTTCGCCTACCCCGGGGCCGAAGACACCCCGATCCTGAAGGACGTCGACCTCGATCTGCCCGCCGGCTCCACCCTCGGCCTCGTGGGCATCAACGGCGCCGGAAAGTCCACCCTCGTCAAGCTGCTCACCGGGATGTACGAGCCGACGGCGGGGGAGATCCGCGTCGACGGCACACCCCTGAGCTCCCTCGCACCGGCCTCCTGGCCGGCCCGCTGCTCCGGCACCCTGCAGGACTTCGCCAAGCTGGAGTTCCTCGCGCGTGAGAGCGTCGGCGTCGGCTACCTGCCGCGGATCGACGACCGCGAGGCGGTGGCCGGGGCCGTCGAGCGCGCAGGCGCGCGCCCCCTCGTCGACGGCCTCCCCCACGGCCTCGACTCCCAGCTCGGCACCGTCTTCGAGGGCGCCGACCTGTCCCACGGCCAGTGGCAGAAGCTCGCCCTCGCCCGCGGCCTGCTCCGGACCTCCCCGCTTCTGCTCGTGCTCGACGAGCCCACCTCCGCCCTCGACCCGGCGGCCGAACACGAGCTGTTCGAGCAGTTCATCGCCCATGCCCGCGAAGCCGCCCGGGAGCGCGGTGCGATCACCGTCCTGGTCTCACACCGCTTCTCGACCGTCCACATGACCGACCACATCGCGGTCATCGACGAAGGCCGCGTCATCGAGCACGGCACACACGCCGAACTCCTCGCCGCGGGTGGCGCCTACGCCGAGCTCTACAGCGCCCAGGCCCGCGCGTACGCGTGAGCCCCCCGGCCCCGGATGAACCGGCTCGGTATCTGATGGTGCGTACGTCCTGCGGTTGATGGCGGAGGCGCTCCCATCGGCGCGCGGAGAGGGCTGCTTCCTCCCGGTCGCACAACCCCTGACCTGCACCGATCACACGCCGGAGTCAGCCCCCCGGACTCCGGCGCACGTCCGGTTCCTGCGCATGCCGATCGACCCTGCGCGCTCTGCACCACCGTCGGACGGTAGCCATACGCTTACAACTGACCACAGAGAGTGGCGGAGACCAGCTGGTGTATCGCACCGGTCCGTCATCCTCTCTCAGTGAACAGGGGGATGCGTATGCAGGCGTACGGCTCATCGGTCATCACCGGTTTCGGTGTGGCCCTACCGGCGGTCGCCTACCGCCAGGAAGAGCTCGTCGACCATCTGCGGGGCAGTGACTCGAACCTTCGGGTCGCGGAGCGGATCGCCGCGAACTCCGGCATCTCGCGCCGCCACCTGGCGGTGAGCCCGCAGCTCGAGGATGTAGCGCACTGGTCCACGGCAGCGCGCATGCGCCGCTACCTGGAGGAGGCACTGCCGCTGGGCAAGGACGCCGTAGCCTCGGCCCTGGACCGCACCGGCATAGACGCGGCCGACGTGGGACTGCTGTGCGTGGTGTCCTCGACGGGCTACGCGGCGCCCGGCCTGGACACCCATGTGGCCCGGGACGTGGGCATCTCACCCGGCGTGGAGCGGCTTCTCGTGGGGCACATGGGGTGCTTCGCGGCGCTGCCGGCCCTGGCCGCCTGCTCCAACTACGTACGCAGCCACCAGCGGCCCGCCGTGCTGGTGAACGCGGAACTGTCGTCACTGCACCTGCAGCCTCCGCCATGGGAGGGGGACCAGCTCGTGGTACACGCGCTGTTCGGCGACGCGGTCACGGCCACCGTCATCCAGCCGGGCCCGGCGGCAGCGCGCGGCCGCGGCCTGCAGGTCGTGGACATCGTCGCCCATACGGACACCGAGCACGAGGACTACATGCTGTGGAATGTGGGCGACCACGGGTTCCAGATGAGCCTGTCGCCTCAGGTGCCCGAAGTCCTCGAACGCCTGGTGCCGGACGCGGTGAGCGCTCTCCTGGCGCGGCACTCGCTCGGCCTCGCCGACGTGAACTGGTGGGCGGTGCACCCTGGCGGGCGGCGCATCATCGACGCCGTCGAGAGCAGCCTCGGCCTCACCCCCGACGACGTCGCTGCTTCCCGGTACGTGCTGCGCCGGCACGGCAACTGCGCCTCCGCCAGCCTGCCCCTGGTGATGGAGGAACTGCAGCGCCGCACACCGCTGGCCGCCGGCCAGTACGGCCTGGCCATGGCTTTCGGACCGGGCCTGACCTTCTACGCCGCATTGCTCCTTGGCGTCTGACCCTCCACGAAAGGCCTCACGACGATGCCCCCCGACACGGACGTGCAGCTGCTGATCGACCGCATGGCCATCAGCGACCTGCTGTTCTCCTTCGCCCGATGCCTCGACGAGAAGGACTTCACCGGCTACGCGGCCCTGTTCGCCGAGAAGGGGACCTTGGAACTCCCCGGAGCCGTACACCACGGACGCGCGGGCCTGGCCGCATTCGTGGCCGACGACCTCGGCCGCTACCACCGCACGCACCACATCAGCACGAACCACCAGATCACCGTCCGCGATGAAGAGGCATCCTCCTGCTCGTACCTCCACGCCGTCCACCTGCCCGATCAGGCCGATCCCACCCACTGGTGGGCGGTCGGAGGCTGGTACGACAACGCCTACATCCGAGAGGACGGGCAGTGGCGCATCAGCAGCGTCCAGGTGACTCCGGTGTGGCTGGGCGGCACCGCCTTTCCCGCCCCGATACCGAACGAGTCGGCCTGATTTCCGGCCCGTTCCCGGCCGCGTGAACCCGTAGGCAAGGACAGGCAGACACCACGGGGGCACCGCCGCTCGACGCGGTGGCGCCCCCGCACACGCCGTGGCGGAATCCGAGTGAGGAGCCCAGAGAGCCGTCATGTCCGACCCCATCACCGCCCCCCTGACCGACCTCCCGACCGCCGAACCTCCCCCCGGCCAACGGGCCCGCCGCTCCCGGCTTGCCGCCTTCGCCCGGGTTCTGGTCCGCCATCGCATCCCCGTGCTGCTGGCCGCGCTCGTCGTGGCGGTGCTCGCCGTCCCCTTCGCCGACGGCGTCGCCGACCGGCTGTCCAGCGGCGGCTTCACCGACCCGGCAGCCCAGTCCGCCAAGGCCGAGGAGTTCCTCGCCGACCGCTTCGGGGCCGGTGTCCCCAACCTGGTGCTCGTCGCCAGCGCCCCCGGGTCGGTCGACGAGCCGGCAGCGGCGGCCGCCGGCCGGGACCTCACCCGGCAGGTGGCCCGGATGCCCGGAGTGCTGTCGGCCGGGTCGTACTGGACGACACCGGACGCCACGCCGCTGAGAGCCCGCGACGGACGCTCGGCGCTGGTACTCGTCAGGCTGGGCGGCGGCGAGGACGAGATACGGAAGACCGCCCAGCGCCTCGTCCCGCGGTTCACGGGCCGTCAGGGGACCCTGACGGTCTCGGCCACCGGGCCCGCACAGGTGGCCGTCGAGGTCCAGCAGCACAGCGAGGAGGACCTCGTCCAAGCCGAGGCCTTCGCCGCCCCCCTCGTACTGCTCATCCTGCTGCTCGTGTTCGGCAGCGCGGTGGCCGCGGCCCTGCCCCTGCTCGTCGGACTGCTGGCCGTCCTCGGCACCTTCCTCGTCCTGCGAGTGCTGTCCACCCTGACCTCGGTGTCCGTCTTCGCCACCAACATCACCACCGCGCTCGGGCTCGGACTGGCCATCGACTACAGCCTGTTCATCGTCACCCGCTACCGTGAGGAAGTCGCCCGTGGCAGCGGCACCACCGAGGCGGTCGCCGAGAGTGTCCGGACCGCCGGGCGTACCGTGCTGTTCTCGGCGCTGACGGTCGCGCTGTCGCTCACTGCCCTGCTGGTCTTCCCGCTGTACTTCCTGCGTTCCTTCGCCTACGCCGGTGTGGCGGTGGTCGCGCTGGCGGCACTGTCCGCCCTCGTGGTGCTGCCCGCCGCTCTCGCTGTGCTCGGCCCGCGCATCGATGCCCTCGACATCCGGCCGCTGCTGCGGCGGCTGCTCCCACGGAGGGCAGGGCGTGATCGGCACACGGGCCCACATCCCAGGAGTGAGGAGAGCGGGTTCTGGCACCGCCTCGCCACCCAGGTCATGCGGCGTCCGGTCCTGTCCGCCGTCGGCGCGGTCGCCGTGCTCGTCACGCTCGGCCTGCCCTTCGGCCGGGCGTCGTTCGGCCTGGCCGACGACCGGGTGCTGCCCGCGGACGCGGCGGCGCACCGCACGGCACAACTGCTCCGGGAGGAGTTCGGCAGCCGCGAAACCGGGGCGCTGTCCGTCGTACTGCGGTCCGTCGACGCCACCGAGCCCGCACAACGGATCGACTCCTACGCCGCCCGCCTGTCGGCCCTGCCCGACGTCACCCGCGTCGACGCCTCCACCGGCACCTATCAGCACGGACAGCGAGTCGCAGCCGCCGGACCGGCCTCCACCCGGTACGCCGCCCGCGGTGCCGCCTGGCTGTCGGTGGTGCCGTCCGTCGAGCCGTACTCCTCCGCTGGAATGAGGCTGGTGCAGCGGGTGCGGACGGCCGAAGGGGTCCCGGGGAAGGTGCTGGTCGGCGGGGAGGCCGCGCAGCTCGCCGACACCCGCGACGCCCTCGCCTCACGGATTCCCGAGGCATCGCTGATCATCGGCGGGACGATCCTCCTGCTGCTCCTGCTGTTCACCGGCAGCCTGCTGATCCCGGTCAAGGCGATCCTGCTCAACCTGCTGAGCCTGACGGCGACCTTCGGCGCCATGGTGTACGTCTTCCAGGAGGGACATCTGCAGGCGCTCGTAGGCGACTTCACAGTGACCGGCATGGTGGACATCACCATCCCCGTGCTGATGTTCTGCGTCGCCTTCGGCCTGTCCATGGACTACGAAGTCTTTCTGCTCTCCCGGATCAAGGAGGTCTATGCCGAGACCGGGGACAACACCCGCGCCGTCGCCATGGGGCTGGAGCGCACCGGACGCCTGGTCAGCGCGGCGGCCGCACTCGTCGCCGCCGTCATGATCGCCCTGGCCACTTCCGGGATCACCGTCCTGAAGCTGCTGGGCGTGGGCCTCGCGCTCGCCGTCCTCATGGACGCCACTCTGGTACGCGGCATCCTCGTTCCGGCCGTGATGCGGCTCGCGGGCCGGGCCAACTGGTGGGCGCCCGCCCCGCTGCACCGTCTGCACGCCCGGCTGGAGCCGCCACCAGCAGATTCGGTGCGGGCGGAGCCGAACTCGCGACGTGACGCGGGAGGCTCGCCCTGAGCTGTTCCGCGTGCCGACGCCGTGAGAGGCGCTCTCCGGGGCGCCCCTCACGGCGTCACGCCGGCTGTGGACCGGTCGTCACAGCACCTCGTTGCCGTACATCTCGCCGAGCGGATCGGCGATGAGTTCGATGCGGGCGCCATCGGGGTCCCGGAAGTACACCGACACCTCGCTGTGCACCGCATGGTCGACGCCGGCCTTGGCGAGCTTGCCGACCAGGTGGCGCCAGCGTTCCGGCTCCACGGAGATCGCCACGTGGTGCAGGCCGCCCAGCACCTCGGCGTACGGGCCCACGTCGAGTCCGGGGAAGTCGAAGAAGGCGAGCAGGTTGCCGTTGCCGATGTCGAAGAAGAAGTGCGAGGAGCCGGGGTAGTCGCGGTTCTCGATCAGCTCCGTCAGCGGAAACTCCAGCACGTCCTGGTAGAAACGGATCGTCCGCTCGACGTCGCTGCTGATCAGCGCGGTGTGGTGCAGCCCCCGGGCGGACGAGGCGGGCCGTTGACCGCTCGGCCGCAGGTGCTGGTCTCGCATGCGCTGCCGCTCTGCCTCGAGGGCCGACCGGCGGTCCGGCTCTGCATCCCTGTGCGTCTCGGTCATCGTTCTCCCTGGTGGAGGTGGGGTGTACTGCCGGCTGCTGCCGTAGTGGCCCGGTTCGGGCCGCGGCGGTGGCGGGCGTTTCCCCTACAGGATCCCGGCCCCTGCCGTGACAGTCACCTTGTGGACGCGACCGCCGGGCAGCACACCCTCGACGGCCAGGAGCTGCGGGCTGACGATTCCGCCATCGACGGCGAGGCGCTGAGGCCGACGACTGCACCCTTGCCCACGCTCCCCGGACATCAGCTGCCGTCCGCCACTCCCAGCTCGGCAAGCAGATCCGCGCGCAGCTCCGCGAACGCGGGGTCCGTACGCTGCCGGGCGCCCTCGAGGCGCACCTCGCGGGCCAGTCCGATGCGGCCGTCCGTGAGGACCAGCACGCGGTCGGCGAGGAGTATCGCCTCGTCGACGTCATGGGTGACCAGGAGAACGGCAGGCCGGTGCTTCGCGCACAGCTCTCGCAGAAGAGCGTGCATACGGATACGGGTCAGCGCGTCCAGGGCTCCGAACGGCTCGTCGAGGAGAAGGAGTTCCGGCTCGCGGACGAGCGCGCGAGCCAGTGCGGCGCGCTGTGCCTCGCCTCCGGAGAGGGTCGCGGGCCAGGCACGTTCGTGCTCGGCCAGGCCGACCTCGGCGAGGGCGGCGCGGCCGCGCTCCCGGGCGCCCTGGCGGGGGAGGCCGATCACGACGTTGTCGAGGACCCGTTTCCAGGGCTGGAGCCGTGGGTCCTGGAAGACCACGGAACGGCGCCGCGGCACCAGCAGCCGGCCGCCGATCTCCGGGTCGAGCCCCGCCATGGCGCGCAGCAGCGTGGACTTGCCGGAGCCGCTGCGGCCGAGCAGGGCCACGAACTCGCCCTCGCGGATGGTGAGATCGATCCCGGCCAGCACCTCGCGGCCGTCGAAGGAGCGGCGTACCCCTTGTGCGACGGTCATCACCGACCTCCCTCGAAGCCGCGCCGCCAGACCAGCAGGCGCCGCTCAAGCAGTCGCACGATGCCGTCGGCGGCCAGCCCGAGCGCCCCGTAGATCAGCAGGCCGAGCACGATGATGTCGGTGCGGTACCAGCTCTGGGCCTGGTTCATCAGATAGCCGATGCCGTCGGTGGCGTTGAGCTGCTCAGCGATGATCATCACCAGCCAGGCGCCGGTGAGGGCGAAGCGCAGTCCCACGAGGAACCCCGGAACGGCGCCGGGCAGGATCACATGGCGTACGAGACCGAGCCGGCCGAGGCCGAAGACCCGGCCCGCCTCGACGAGCCGGCTCTCGACGCCGCGGATGGCCGAGTACGTGTTCACGTATACCGGGAACAGTGTCGCGAAGGAGACCAGCGCGATCTTCGGTGCCTCGCCCACTCCGAACCAGATGATGACCAGCGGCAGCAGGCCGAGTACGGGCAGCGCGCGCAGCACCTGCAGCGTCGAGTCGAGGAATTCGTCGCCGAGCCGGAAGAGCCCGGCGACGACGGCCAGCGCGACACCGGCCGAGACGCCGATCGCGAGCCCCGAGGTGACCCGGGCGAGGGATGCGAGCAGGTGGTCGCCGAGTTCGCCGGTACGGGTCAGCTCCCAGCCGGCGGAGAGTACGGCGCTGGGCGGGGCCAGCACGCGGTCGCTGAGGATGCCGAGGGTGCCCAGTAGCTGCCAGACGACGAGGACGGACACGGGCCCCGCCAGGCGGCGAACCGGGCGGGGGAGGGGGACCAGGGTGCGGCGCGGCTTGCTCAGCGCGGCCGCGTCGACCAGACCCGACGGATGCGTCTGCGGCGCCGCGCCGCCCTCTGCGGAGGACGGCGCGACAACCTCGGTCGTCAGTGCCTCAGGCATTGACGACCACGCGATGGTCGGCGGTGAACGGCTTGCCGGAGACCAGCTCGGACTCCCGTCCGTCCGGGCCGACCGGGAGCTCACCGATCAGCGTGACCCGGTGCAGCCGCCGCTCGACGTTCAGGTGCTCGATGTCGCGCGGGGCGAGGTGGGCGGTGGCCCGGTTGTCCCAGAAGGCGACGCTGCCCGGCTCCCAGCGGAAGCGGACGGTGTACTCGGGGCGCGTGATCTCCTCGTAGAGCAGATTGAGGATGGCGCGGCTCTCGCTCGGGGTCACGTCCACGATGTGGCTGGTGAAGCCGGGATTGACGAAGAGCGCGCGCTCCCCGGTCTCGGGGTGGACGCGGACCACCGGGTGAACGGAGACCAGCAGGTTGTCGTTGACGCGCCGGGCGTAGGCGCTGTCGCCGGTCGGCCTTTCGGAGCCGCCGTAGCGGTGCTCGGCGCGCAGCGTGTCGACGAAGGCGCGCACCGGGGCGGACAGGCCCTCGTAGGCGGCGACCAGGTTGGTCCACTGGGTGTCGCCGCCGAACTCGGGAACCGTCTCGGCGCGCAGGATCGATCCGGCGGGCGGGTTGACGGCCGCGGTGACATCGGTGTGCCAGCCGGAGAAGTAGCTGTAGCGGCGCTTCTTAGTGGCCTCGCGAAACTCCTTGCCGTAGCGCTCCTCGTAGCGACGCGGGTCGATGGTGAAGATCTCCGGGTGGTCCTCAGGCGGGGTGTCGTCGTGCGGGTGGGCATAGGTCAGCTCGCCGAACTGCCGGGCGAAGGCGATCTGCGAGGCGTGGTCGAGGTTCTGGCCGCGGAAGAAGACGACCTTCCAGCGGTGCAGCGCCTCCTTGATGACGGCCAGGTCGCCGTCGGAGAGAGGCTTGGAGAGGTCGACGCCGGAGATGTCGGCGCCGGTGTGGCCGGAGGCAGGGCGTGCGGTCGCGGTGGATGCCGATGTCGTCGGGTTCGACGAGATGGTCGAGGTCATGGTGGTCAGCCCTTCTCTGCTGCGGCGACGGCCGCGTTGAAGTCCTTGGTGACGGACGGGTCGAACTGCTTTGACAGGTCGACCTTCTGCGGAATCTGGCCGTTCTCCGTGAAGAGGTCGGCCTGCTTCTGCTGGGACGCGATGACGGTGTCGTCGATGGGGACGTAGGCGGTCTTGCCCGTGGCCTGGAAGACCTGCTTGCCCAGGGCGGCCGTCTGCTTGCGGATCTTGACGTAGTAGGCGTCGACCCAGGCGTCCGGATGGGAGCGGATCCAGGCGTTGGCCTTCACCAGACGTGCGGTGAAGTCCAGCAGTGCCTTGCGCTTGGCCGGGTCGGCGAGCGCCTTTTCGGTGGCCAGCCGGAATGCGTAACCGGGCGTCACGGAACGGCCGTTGATGACCTGAAGCGCGTCGGGGTGCTCCTGCAGGTACTTGGCGCGGGTCTCCTCGCTGGCCGTCGCGGCGTCGACCGTCCCGGACTCCAGGACGTTGCCGATGTTCTGCAGCGGCACGTCGACGACGGTGACGTCCTTCTGCTTCAGCCCCGCCTTGTCCAAGACGCGCAGCAGGAAGCCGTGATTCGCGGTGTTCTTGGAGATCGCGATCTTCTTGCCCTTGAGGTCCGCGATCGTCTTGATACCGGTGCCCGCCCGCGCGACCAGCGTGTAGCCGGGCCCGACGGTCTTCGACACCGCGATGACCTTCACCGGAATCCCGCTCGCCTGCGCGAACACCGCCGGAGTGTCACCCATGACGCCGAAGTCGATCGCCCCTGCCTGGAGCCCCTGGTTGACCAGCGGCCCGCTGTCGAACTGGTTGAACTGCACCTTGTACGGCAGGTTCTTGAGCTGCCCCGACACCTTGAGGGTGGTCAGCAGACTCTGCCCCTGGTCGCCGATCCGCAGTGTCACCTTTCCCTCGCTGCCGCCGCCGTCCGACGACGTGGCCGCGGAGGACTCCCCACCGCAGGCCGTCGCGACCGGCAGCAACAGCCCGAGCAGCAGCGGAGCGACCAGCGCTCTGATACGCCTTTTCATGACCGCCTCCCGTCACCGGGCTGGGCGAGGGCGGTGTTGTACGTCGTGTCGTCACCGGTGACGGCCCTGCTGTGGGCGCCGTCGACGGACACCGGGGCATCACCCGCGAGCGTGATGCGCTGCACGCGGCGGGGGAGCGTGCCGTAGTCGGCGACCGCGTAGTGCTGCGTGGCGCGGTTGTCCCAGAAGGCGACGTCGCCCGGGGCCCAGCGCCACCGTACGGTGTTCTCCAGCTCGGTCACGTACGACTGGAACAGGCGTAGCAGCTCGCGCGAGTCCTCCGCGGACCAGCCGACGAACCGGCGCGCGAAACCGCCCAGCACCAGGACCCGTTCACCGCTCTCCGGGTGCACCCGCACCACCGGGTGCTCGGTCTCGTACTCGACCGAGGTGAAGACGGCACGGTGGCGCTTGGCCGCCTCGGTGTCGTCCGCCGGCTTGTAGGCCGCGTAGTCGTACTGGTTGGAGTGCACCACCCACAGCTGGTCGGCGAGCGCGCGCAGCTCCTCCGGCAGATTCGCATACGAGGTGGCCGTGTTGGCCCACACGGTGTCGCCGCCGTAGGGCGGGATCGTCACCGCGCGCAGGATGGATCCCAGCGGCGGGCGCTGTACGAACGTGACGTCCGTGTGCCAGTTGTTGGCCCGGGATGTGGTCTTGCCGTAGTCCAGGTCGAGAACGGCCGGGGCACCCTCCAAGGCGGGAACGGTCGGGTGGGCGGTGGTGGGGGTGCCGAAGCGGCGGGCGAAGCGCTCGTGGCTCGCCTCGTCGAGGTCCTGGCCGCGGAAGAAGACGACCTTGTGCTCCAGCAGGGCGGCACGGATCGCCGCGACGGTGTCGTCCGACAGGTCGGAGGCGAGATCGGCGCCGCGTATCTCGGCGCCGATGTTCCCGGCGACCTTGACGACGTCGAGGACGGTCTGGGCGGGTGCGGACATGGCAGGGCAGCTCCAATGCGGGCATGCGGGGATGCGCTGACTCGGGAAGGCGTACGAAGGGGTACGAATACGTGCGGAATGCGCACTAAGACGTACAGAGAGGCGACCCTCTACCGGGCCGGACAAGAAATCAGGAACCATGAGACGGGCAACGCGCGGGCGGCACTCGGCTCAGCGCGCGCGGCTGCCGGCGGGGCGACGACAGCCCAGACCGGCGAAGTGGTGGGCGCGGAAGGCGTTGACCGCCTCCCGCCCGGCGGCGTCACGCGCCGCGGCCCTCCACGTCGTATCCATAAGGCGATTCTCTGCGCTGCCTGACGGGCCGACAATGATTTGCGACGCCGTGGAAGAAATGGAATCGGTGCGCCGCACCTTCCCGTACTACGCGGAACGCGCCGTGCGCAGCTCCATCGGCCGCCGGTACACCGCGTCGAGCACGACCGATCCGGCCGCGACCGCCAGCACGTGCGGCCCGAAACTACTTGGCACGACGGCCTGTTCGGGATCGACGCACAGGTGCGAGTGTGCGGCAACCTCCTCGTACAGGTCCGGCAGGAGTTCGGGGAAGGTCAGCGCCGTGCGCTCGACGACCACGAGTACCTCCGGATTGAGGACGTCGAGCAGCAGCGCTGCCGCACGCCCGACGGTCCGCAGCCTCTCGCGCAGCACCCGCAGTGCTGCGTGGTCGCCTTGGCGGGCCCGGTCGATGAGCAGAGGGAAGTCCGGTGCTGGGATGGTCCCCGCCTCGAAGGCGCGCTTCGCCACGGCACCTTCCGACACGGCGGTCTGAAGGCAGCCGGTACGGCCGCACCCACATACCTGGCCGATCTCGCCCAGCGGCAGATGGGCCACATCGCCCGCCCCCGACCGGCGCCCGCGCAGCACGCTGCCGCCCGCCGCGATCGCCGCGTCCACCACGTTGCCGACGAACAGCTGCACAAGGTCGGAATGCCCCGCCCCGGCGCCGAAGAGCAATTCCGCGTGCGCCAGCGCCCGCGCGTGCCCGTCCACATGCACCGGCAGCCGGGTCGCGGTGCTCAGCACGCGCCGAACCGGCACATCCCGCCAGCCGAGCGGAACATGCTCGATCACCGTGCCCTGCTCGGCGTCGACCCAGCCACCGGTCACGACGCCGAGGCCGAGCACCGAACGCCCCGCCGCGTGCCGGCCGAGGAAGCCCGGCAGGCGCCTGCCGATCTCTTCCAGCACCCGCCGCGGACCGCCCTGATGCGGCAGCCGCTGCTGCGCCGTGACCCTGCCACGCAGATCCACCACAGCGAAGGTCACGTGCTCAAGAGCGATGTGGACTCCGCAGGCGACGTGGTGGCCGGGGTCGATGTCCACCGGCACCTGCGGTCGCCCGGCACGCGGCGAGCCGAGGCGCGGCGGCAGTTCGCGCAGCAGCCCGAGCCCGATCAGCTCGGCCGTGTGCCGCGACACAGCGGCCGGGCTGAGCCCGGTTCCGGCCACGAGTTCGGTGCGGGCCATGGGCCCGTCGCGCAGCAGCGCCCGCAGTACGGCGCCCGGGCCGCCGCCCTCGACGGACAGCGGTTCGGGCCGCGCGGGCAGTGCGACCAGCAGCGGCGGCCGGGCATGATCGGATACGGCGGTCATGGGCTCCTCGCTCAACGACAGGACGGCGTAAGGCCGCCGAGTGAGGCGGCTCAGCGGCGGCGGGAGCCCGTACAGCCTGGGAGCGGGAGCGGAGAGAGCATGCGCCGATGCTCGCAAGCCAGCCCCCGGCGGTCAACGGCGTTCCGTTACGGGCGTACAGCAGTCCTGTGAAGCCGGTGGGCCGTCATGAGCACGCGGCGTGATGCCGAGTTCGGGGTCTTCGGGACACTTCGGAGCGTCCCCCGGCTCCCGGACGGTGTTGAGGGCCACCCCGAGCTGCCGAACCAGCTCCGGTTCGCGAACAGTCAGGTGGGGCGCGGGACTCGGCGTAGCGTCATACGCTCCGTGGATGGCCGACGACGAAGCGGTAGCCCCGCGCCACACACCAGCGCACCAGGACGTACCACGGCCCGTCGTCTGGGTGCGTCGCCTTGCGCCCCTCGCACTGATGCTGGCCGCTGTGAACCTTCGGCCCGCGGTCACCAGCGTCGGCCCGGTGCTCGAGGAGGCCCGAGCCGGTCTGGGCATGAGCGCCACCACCGCGGGGCTGCTCACCTCCATGCCGGCGGTGTGCTTCGCGCTGGTCGGCTTCACCGCACCACGCCTCGCCCGCCGCTTCGGGTCCGACACCGTCCTTGTGACCGGCATGGCGGCGATCGCGGCCGGCCTGGTCCTGCGGCCCCTCTCGACGAACAGCGCCCTGTTCGTCGTACTGAGTGCTCTCGCCCTTGCCGGTATCGCGGTGGCCAACGTCCTGCTGCCCGTCGTGGTCAAGCAGCGCTTCCCGCATCGGGTCGGCGTGATGACCGGCTTCTACTCCATGGCCCTCAACCTCGGTGCCTCCACGGCCGCCGCCGTCACCGTTCCGCTGGCCCGGGCCTTCGGCGGCGACTGGCGGGTCGGCCTGGGCGCCTGGGCGCTGCTCGCCGCGGCCGCCGTACCGCCCTGGCTCGTCCTGGCCCGTGAAAAGGCTGGTCGTGAGCGGGCCGGCACAGCCAACTGGACCCCTGAGACGGAACCTTCCGTACCGGGCTCCGCCATCCGCCCGCACCTCGCTCGCAGCCCGACCGCCTGGGCACTCGCCGTCTACTTCGGCCTGCAGGCCACCGCCGCATACGTCGTCATCGGCTGGCTGCCGCAGATCTTCCGCGATGCCGGACTGCCCGCCGAAACCGCCGGCCTGCTGTTCGCCGTCACTTCGGTGCTCGGCATACCCCTGTCCTTCGCGCTGGCCGCCGTCGCCGGACGCCTCCGCGACCAGAGCGGCGTCGCCGTCACGATCGGGCTGTTCGGCCTCGCCGGATACGCCGGACTGTGGGCCGACCCGGCGGCGGCACCATGGCTGTGGGCCTGCCTGCTCGGTGTCGCCAACTGTTCCTTCCCGCTGGCGCTCACGATGATCGGAATGCGTGGCCGCGACAGCGCGACCGTGGTCCGGCTGTCAGCGTTCGCGCAGAGCACCGGATACCTGCTGTCGATCCCCGGCCCCGTCCTGGTCGGCGCTCTCTACGAGCACAGCGGCGGGTGGCGAGTACCGCTGGTCCTCATGGCCCTGCTGATGGTGCCTCAGCTGGCGGCCGGTCTCGTGGCGGGCCGCGACCGTCAGATCGGCTGACAGTTCTCTGCCTCTGTCCATGATGCGGTCAGCGGTTTGACCGGTAATGGCGGTTCAACTACGTTGCGGAGCATGCAGCGATCCGCACACCTGACGACTCGAGGTCATGTCGACCTGAAGCGTGTGTGCTCCGCGGCGTGTTACCGGGCCTGAACGTACCTGCCCGCCCGAGCCTGCGACCGGGACATCTCCCGCTCGGGTCTTCGCGGGGAGCCCTTTTCACCGGGGGAAGCACCCCGTGTTTGGGCCCGCCCACCGTGCGTACTGCAGGTTCTGTCTTGAGGCTTCGTAGAGGACCTGAGGCCTTGTAGAGGACCCTGAGGCTTCGTATGAGGAGCACGCACCGCATCGCCCGCTGCCATCGAGCCTGGAAGACATCCGTTGATGAGTCTCACTGCGCCTGCGCCCCCGCGTCGTGGTCCCACCCCGTTGCGCCGCTCGGACATCCCTGCCTCAGGGCCGGCCCGCCGTGTCTCCGCCGCGGGATCCGTCCTGAGCGCAATCCTCGACCACGGCCCCGTCGCCCGCTCGACCGTCGCCCGGCTCACCGGCCTCTCACCCGCGTCCGTGACCGGACACACCGGCAGGCTCCTGGCCCGCGGTCTCGTCCGCGAGAGTGCGCAGACCACCGGGCCGAAGGGACTGGGGCGGCCCCACATACCGGTGGAGATCGACACCAGCCGCTACGTGGTGGCCGGCGCACACATCGCCGTCGCCCACTCGACCGTCTCCCTCATGGACCTGCGCGGCCGACTACTGGCCGTGGACCGCAAGCCGCACCGGGGTATCGACGCGGAGCGGATACTCGGTGACCTGGCCACTCGTCTTCCCCGATTGGTGGCGGCCCACGCGGCTGAGCAGGACGTGCTCGCCCTGGGTGTGGCGACCGGAAACCGGGTGGACCCGGAGGCCGGAGTGGTCATCGAGCATCAGCAACTCGGCTGGCGCAATGTGCCGGTACGCGATGTCCTGGCTGCGGCGACCGGGCTGCAGGTCCAGGTAGACAGCCACGCACGGGCGTTGGCGCGGGCCGAGCAGATGCTGGGCGAGGCCACCACCCGGGCCAGCGCGGTGCTCCTGTTCGTCGGTGCGGTCGTGGACGCGGCGTTCGCCACCGCGGGGGCCATACACCTCGGACCGCGCTCCGGGGCGGGCAGTGTGGCTCATCTGCCGCTCGGGTGGGCCGGCTCCAGGGGCGCCGAGCCGTGCTCGTGCGGGCGGTCCGGGTGCCTGCAGTCCGAGGTGTCGGAGCACGCCATGGTGCGGCAGGCGGCCGAACAGGGCCTGTCAGCCGGGTCGTTCGCCGAGCTGCTGGAGCAGGCGCTGGCCGGCGAGGCGCGGGCGGTGGCGCTCTTCCGCCGTCGGGCGCGGCTCGTCGGCAGGGCAGCGGCACTGCTCCTGGACATGTTCGACCCCGAGGTCCTGGTGGTCGTCGAGCCCGGTGCGGGCCGGCTGCCGCAGTGCCTCGCCGATCTACGGGCGGAAGTGGCCGAGCGCTCCTGGGTCTGCGACGACCCCGAACGAGCCGTGGTGCCGAGCAGTTTCACCGGCTCGGTGTTGGCCACCGCCGGTGGCGCGGTGGCGTTGGGCGCGCTGTACGGGGACCCGCTCGGCCCCTGGCCCGCGCTGCCCGCCGTCTCCTGAGCGTCATTTCCGATCTCGACTTAATTCAGGAAGTTGCTTTGTTGACCGGCTCCCGGCCGGAACGGGAAAATGGATTCATGACCGGCCGACAGACGAATCCCCAGCACCTGCCCTCGGTGGCAGACCGCTGCCGGGTGTCTGCGCCGGTCGGCGTCTTCTCCCGGCGTTTCTGTCGTCGCTCCTGTCGTCGCTCCTGTCCGGGGCATCGATAAACCAGCGACTGATTTAGCGAGTGCGTCGCACATGAGTGCGTACATCTCTACGCCTGCGCGCCTCGTCTCCTCGGCCTGCCCGTTCTGAGTTTCTCGTTCGCGCGCCGACTCTGCCTTTTGCATGCTCAATACTCCATCCCAGGAGAGAAGTTGACTGTCACCGTGTCTTCGTATTCCGCGGCATCCTCCGCCACAGGTATCCCGCCGAAGCGTTTCAAACAGGCATTCCGCAGGTATCCCGCCGGCGTCGTTGTCGTCACCGCGGACGCCGGCCCCGGGCCGGTCGGCTTCACCGCCACCTCGCTCACCTCCCTGTCGCTCGAACCGCCACTGGTCTCCTTCGCCATCGGGACCACCACCTCCTCCTGGCCTCATATCGAGCGGGCCGCCACCGCAGTGGTCAACTTCCTCGGTGCCGACCAGCAGGCACTGGCCACCACGTTCGCCACCAGGGGCATCGACCGTTTCGCGGAGCCGACCAACTGGCGGCGACTGCCGGAGGGTGAGCCGGTCCTCCACGATGTGGCCGGCTGGCTGCGGCTGGACATACAGCAACTCGTCCCGGCGGGCGACCACCGGATCGTCATCGCCCGGGTCGTGGACTCCTGGCTCGACGAGGGGCGCAGCCCGCTCCTCTTCCTCGACGGCGCCTACTACTCCATCTGACCACCCGGCACACAGCCGACCATCGATCAGGAAATTCACCATGTCACGTCATGTTGCGCAGAAAACCGTCGGTCGCAGGGCATTCATCGCCCTCGCCGGTGGGACGATACTCAGCCTCGCCGCCTGCGCTCCGCAGACCAGAACGGCCGCCACCGCTGCGGAACCTTCCGGAACTCTGCCGACCGGGTCACCTCCGCCCGGTACCAAACTGTCGATCGCAGTCCGTTCCACACGTCTTCAGTTGGGACCCGCCGGGCTGCAGAAGGATTTGACGTTCACGGTATCGGAGTGGCCCAATCTGAGCGCCGGCCCCGACATCATCCAGGGGTTCCGCGCGCATTCCATCGACCTGGCCACCAATGCCGGAATACCCCCGATCCAGGCCCACGCCATCGGTGTCGACGCCAAAATCGTCGCGGTGCAGGTGCGGCCCAACCCCTCATACGTCTTCGCCACCGCCCCGGGCTCCGACATCAAGAAGATCGAGGACTTCCGCAGCAAGAAGATCGGCTTCTCCCAGGGCCAGGCGCAGGGTGTCGTCGTACTGCGGGCCCTGAAGGAGGCAGGCCTCAGCAACAGCGATGTCGAACTGGTCGCCCTGCCCAGCACGCAGTTCCTGACCGCTCTTCAGTCCAAGCAGGTCGATGTGGCCCCGCTCGGTGAGCCGACGCTCACGAAGTACCTCGGCCAGTACGAAAAGGACGGCGCCCGCGGTGTGAAAACGGATGTCGTGGACCTGCTGACGGTGTTGTGGGCCCCCACCGAGGTGCTGAACGACGAGGCGAAGGCCGCGGCCGTCCGCGACTTCATCCCGCTGTGGTCCCGCGGGCTGGTGTGGGCGTGGGAGCACACCGACGAATGGATCGACACGTATTACGTGAAGGACCAGGGCGTCACCAAGGAGGACGGCAAGCGCATCGTCGCATCCCTCCACAAGCCGCAGTTCCCGGTGAGCTGGGACAAGGCGATCAAGTGGGAGCAGGAGACCGCCGATCTGCTGGCCGACGGCGGCTTCGTGCCCAAGCAGGACGCCTCCGAGCTGTTCGATCGCCGCTTCGAGGGGCTGGCGGCGAAGGCCGTACCGGCCAAGTACCGGGAGACGTCATGACGGAAGTGTTGTCGAACGCACGCCCGGAGAAACTGGTGGCAGCGACCGCCGGAGCGACGACTCTCCGGAAACCGGCAGGAGACGCGGCCCCCCGAGCCGCCCGAGGTCCCCGCAGGCGGCTCGGCCCTGGCCGGTCGCTGCCCTTCGGCCGGCTGATCGGCCCGGCACTGTTGATCGCCGTATGGTGGGCCGCCTCGGCCTTCGGCTATCTCGACCCTCGCATCCTGTCCGGCCCGGGCAGCGTGCTGTCCACCGCGGCGGACCTGGTCTCCACGGGCCGGCTCCAGGACAACATGCTCATCTCGCTGCAACGCGCCGGACTCGGCCTGTTCTTCGGCGTGGCGGCCGGGGTGATCCTGGCCGTGGCGGCGGGGCTGAGCCGCTCCGGGGAGTACCTCTTCGACGGCACGCTCCAGGTCAAGAGGGCCATTCCGTCCCTGGCGATGCTTCCCCTGCTCATCCTCTGGCTGGGCATCGGCGAGCAGATGAAGGTCACCGTGATCGCGCTCGGCGTCGCGGTGAGCATGTACATCAACACCTACGCGTCGCTGACCAGCATCGACAGCCGGTATGTGGAGCTCGCCGAGGGACTCGACCTGGGCCGATGGCAGTTCATCCGCAAGGTCGTCGTCCCGGGCTCGCTGCCGGGCTTCTTCGTCGGCCTCCGCCTCGGCGTCACATCGTCCTGGCTCGGCCTGATCGTCGTCGAGCAGATCAACGCCACCCGGGGCATCGGCTACATGATGTTCCAGGCCCAGCAGTACGCCCAGTCCGACGTCATCATCGTGGGGCTGGTGGCCTACGGGATCTTCGGCTTCGCCTCGGATGCGGCAGTACGCGCGATCGAGAGGAGGGTCCTGTCATGGCGACGCACCCTGGCGGGCTGACCGAGGCGACCGAAGTCCGGTCCGAGACCGGTGCCGGCCCTGCGCGCAAGGAACACGGCAGCGAGGAACACGGCAGGGACAGGCCCGCGCTGCGGACGACCCGGCTGGTGCGGAAGTTCGGCGACCGGATCGTACTGAAGGAACTCGATCTGACCCTGGCCCCGGGGGAGTTCACGGCGCTCCTCGGCCGCAGCGGCTCGGGCAAGTCCACGCTGCTGCGCGCTGTCGCCCGCCTCGACCACACGGTGGAAGGCTCGGGCGAACTGATCGTCCCCGAGCGGGTCTCGCTCTCCTTTCAGGACTCCAGGCTGCTGCCCTGGCTCCGTGTACTGGACAACGTCGTCCTCGGCCTGCGCGGTCCCCGGTCCCGGGAACGCGGTCTGACCGCCCTGGCCGAGGTCGGCCTCGAGGGTCGCGAGCGCTCCTGGCCCCATGAACTGTCCGGTGGCGAGCAGCAGCGCGCCGCGTTGGCCCGCGCCCTGGTCCGCGATCCCCAACTTCTCCTGGCTGACGAGCCGTTCGGCGCGCTGGACGCCCTCACACGGATCAAGATGCACGGACTGCTGCGCGAGCTGTACGAGCGCCACCGCCCCGCCGTACTGCTTGTCACCCACGACGTCGACGAAGCCGTGGAACTCGCCGACCGGGTGCTCGTACTGGACGAGGGCCGCATCTCCGTGGATCTCGCCATCGACCTGCCGACGCCGCGTTCCCCGCGCGACCCGCGCTTCCAGGAACACCGCGACACGCTGCTCGCCGCCCTCGGTGTGGCGCAGCACCAGCCCACCGCTTCTTGAGGAGACGACAGCCATGTCACGAAAGACCGAAACACACACCGAGGTCAAGACCCACACGGGACGCAACGCCGGCCGCAAGCCGCTGCACCTGAACGCGTTCCTCATGTCCACCGGTCACCACGAGGCCTCCTGGCGGCTCCCCGAGAGCCCAGCAGAGGCGAACGCGGACATCGAGCACTACAAGAACCTCGCCCGGATCGCCGAACGCGGCAAGCTGGACTCGGTGTTCCTGGCCGACAGCCCCGTCCAGATGGGCGACCCCGGCCGACGGCCGTCGGCCAAGCTCGAGCCGACCATCCTGCTGACCGCGCTGGCCGGGGCCACGCAGCACATCGGCCTCATCGCCACCGCCTCCACCAGCTACAACGAGCCCTACAACCTGGCCCGTCGGTTCGCCTCGCTGGATCATGTCTCCGGCGGCCGGGCGGGCTGGAACATCGTCACCACGGCGGGCGCCGACGCGGCCCGCAACTTCGGCCTCGACGACACACCGCTGCACAAGGAGCGCTACCGTCGGGCCGCTGAGTTCGTCGAGGTCTCCACCAAGCTGTGGGACAGCTGGGCGGACGACGCGGTGATCGCCGACAAGGAGCGCGGCGTCCACGCCCTGGCCGAGCGCGTCCGCCGCATCGACCACGTCGGTGAGTTCTTCCGGGTCGACGGACCGCTGAACGTCCAGCGTCCGCCGCAGGGCCATCCGCTGCTCGTACAGGCAGGCTCCAGTGAGGACGGCAAGGACTTCGCCGCCCGGTACGCGGAAGCGGTGTTCACCGCGCAGCAGACCCTGGAGGAGGGCACGGCCTTCTACAAGGACGTCAAACAGCGAGCGCAGCTGCTCGGCCGCGACCCGGACGGCATCAAGATCCTGCCCGGCATCGTCCCCGTCATCGGCGACACGGAGGCGGAGGCGCTGGAGCTGGACGCCGAACTTGATCGTCTGATCGTCCCCGAGTACGCCAAGCGGCAGCTCGCCAAGACGCTGAAGGTCTCCCCCGACGAGCTGGACCTCGATGCGGAGCTCCCCGAGAACCTCCCCACCGAGGACGAGATCGAGGGCGCGAAGAGCCGCTACACGCTCATCGTGGAGCTCGCTCGGCGCGACCGACTGACAGTGCGTCAGCTCATCGGGCGGCTCGGCGGCGGCCGCGGCCACCGCACCTTCGCCGGTACGGCGGAGCAGGTCGCCGACACCATCGAGCACTGGTACGACAGCGGCGCGGCCGACGGCTTCAACATCATGCCCGCCGTGCTCCCCTCGGGCCTGGAGCTCTTCGTGGACCGGGTGGTGCCGATCCTCCAGGAACGCGGCCTGTTCCGCACCGAGTACACCGGCTCCACGCTGCGCGAGCACTACGGGCTCCCGCGCCCCGCCAACCGGCTGTTCGACATCGTCGAGGCCGGCGAGGGCCACACCGGCATCGCCCTGGCGGCGGCCCGGTGACGGACTGTCCGCCTTCCCAGGTGATCAGTGCGCCCCAGCAGCTGTCGGCCCGGTGGGCCCGGCGGCTGCTGGGGTACTGCCTGCGCCACCGCGCCGACCTCCTGCTCGCCTTCGGTGCCGCCGTCGTGGCCGCCGTCGCCACCGCCGTACTGCCCCTCGTCCTGCGCCATGTCGTGGACGGGATCGCGGCGGGCACCACCGCCTCGCTCGTCCCCTGGACCGTCCTGCTCGCCGGACTCGGCGCGGTCCGCTTCGCGGGCGGGTTCACTCGCCGCTACCACTCAGGCCGGCTCTCCCTCGGTGTGCAGTACGACCTCCGCAACGACGCCTTCGCGGCTCTGCTGCGGCTCGGCGGTGCACAGCAGGACGACCTGCGCACCGGACAGGTGGTGAGCCGGTCGATCTCCGACATCACCTTGATCCAGACGCTGCTGCAGTTCCTGCCCAACCTCACGGGCAACGTCCTGATGTTCTTCTTCTCGCTGGTCTGCATGGCGTTGCTGTCGCCGCTGCTGACCGTGGTGGCCCTGATCGTCGGCCCGCTGCTGTGGCTGATCGCCCTGCGCAGCCGCCGCACCCTCTTCCCCGCCAACTGGCACGCCCAGCAGGAGGCCGCCGAGGTCGCCTCCACCGTCGAGGCGGCCGTGACCGGCGTCCGCGTGGTGAAGGGCTTCGGCCAGGAGTCGCGGGAACTGGCCGGGCTGGAGGAACGCGCCCGCAAGCTGTTCTCATCCCGACTGCGCGCGGTCCGCGTCACCAGCCGCTACAACCCCGCCCTCCAGGCGGTCCCCGCCCTCGGCCAGGTCGCCGTACTGGCCCTCGGCGGCTGGATGGCCCTGCACGGCCGGGTCTCCCTCGGCACGTTCCTCGCCTTCACCACGTATCTCGGCTCCTTCGTCTCGCCCGTACGCCAGGTGGCGACCGTGCTCACCGTCTGGCAACAGGCCCGGGCCGGGGCCGAACGGGTCCTGGAGATCGTCGACGAGGCCCCGGTGATCAACGACGCGCCGGACGCGCGGGAACTGCCCGACCGCTCTCCGGCGCTCTCCTGGCAGGACGTCACCTTCGGATATGGGGACGGCGAACCGCTGCTGCGCGGCTTCACCCTCGATGTGCGCCCCGGCGAGACGGTCGCTCTGATCGGTCCGGCCGGCTCCGGGAAGTCGACCGCCGCGGCCCTGCTGCCCCGCTTCTACGACGTGCCATCAGGGTCGGTACGGGTCGGAGGTATCGACGTACGCGACCTCACGCTGGCCTCGCTCCGCTCCCGAATCGGCTTCGTCTTCGAGCAGAGCCTGCTGCTCTCGGACACGGTGCGGGCCAACATCGCCTACGGCGTCCCGGACGCCACCGATGAGCAGATACGGGCCGCCGCCAGGATCGCCAGGGCCGACGAGTTCATCGAGCGGCTGCCCGACGGATACGACACCGTCGTCGGCGAACAGGGCCTGACGCTCTCCGGCGGTCAGCGGCAGCGGCTGGCGCTCGCCCGCGCCCTGGTCGGCGACCCCGCCGTGCTCGTCCTCGACGACGCCACATCGGCCATCGACGCCCGTGTGGAGGCCGAGATCCACGCGGGGCTGCGCGAGGCGACCCGCCGCCGCACCACCCTGATCGTCGCGCACCGCAGATCGACCCTGGAGCTCGCCGACCGGATCGCCGTCCTGGACGGCGGAAGGATCACGGACACCGGCACGCTGGACGAACTCCTTCACAGGTCGCCCCTGTTCCGCAACCTGCTATCGAACGGCGCGGCGACGGATGCCACAGATGCAGCGGAGGCAGCACTCGCCGCGCCGCCGCCCGGCCGCGTCACCTCCCACCTGTGGGAGCGGCCTGCGCACTCAGGCCGCGACACAGACGAGGGCAGAGCGGTCCGGGCCGCACAGGCCCTCGCCGAGGCAGCGGCCACCTCGGGCCCGGGACGGTCGGGACCCGGTGGCGGAGTGCTCGGCTCCGCGCCGCCCAGCCCGGAACTGATCGCCGGTCTCGCCCGGCTCCCACTGCCCGCGGCCGAACCTAAGGTCCCCCTCGAGCAGGCCGTTGCCGCCGACCCGGCCTTCCACCTCGGCACCCTGCTGCGGCCGTTCCGCCTCTCGCTGCTCCTTGGCCTGCTCCTGGTCGCCCTGGACGCGGTCGCGCAGATCGCGGTGCCCTTCCTCGTACGCCACGGGGTGGACCACGGCGTCGCCCGGCACTCCGGGACCGTGCTGATGGCCGCAGCCGCGTCAGCCGGTCTCGTCGTCGCCGGGAACTGGCTGATCGGAGTGGCCCAGGTCCGTACGACGGGACGCACCGGCGAACGGCTGCTGTACACCCTGCGCGTGAAGACCTTCGCGCAGCTCCAGCGCCTCGGCCTCGACTACTACGAGCGCGAACTCGGCGGCCGCATCATGACCCGGATGACCACCGATGTGGACGCCCTGTCGAACTTCCTGCAGACAGGGCTGATCACCGCCGTCGTCAGCCTGCTGACCATCGGCGGTGTCCTGGTCACCCTGCTGGTCATCGACGCGGGCCTCGCCGTGGTCCTGGTCGCTGCCCTGCCCCTGCTGGCCGGCGCGACCGCCCTCTTCCGCCACTACTCGGTGCCGGCCTACCGGGAGGCCCGCGAGCGCGTCAGCGCCGTCAACGCCTGCCTCCAGGAGAACGTCACCGCCATCCGCGTCACCCAGGCCTTCCGCCGTGAGGAGCGCAACGCCCGCGACTTCGCCCGACTTGCCTGGGCCTTCCGGGACTCACGGCTGCGCGCCCAGCGCTACATGGGCACGTTCTTCCCGTTCGTGGAGTTCCTGGGCACCCTGTCGACCGCCGCCGTGCTGGCCATCGGAGCCGGTCAGGTCCGGTCGGGAGAGCTGAGCGGGGGCACCCTGATCGCCTTCCTGCTCTACGTCGAGCTTTTCTTCTCACCGATCCAGCAGCTCTCCCAGGTGTTCGACGGCTACCAGCAGGCCGCCGTCGGCCTCGGCCGGCTCCGGGCGCTGATGCAGACCCCGGTCGGCACCCCTCCCACCGAACACCCGCTGCCGGTGAAGAAGTTGCGCGGGGATGTCGAGTTCGACGGAGTGTCCTTCGGCTACCCGGGAAACGGCGGCCGGGAAGTGGTACGCGGCCTGCATCTGCGCATCGCACCGGGCGAAACCGTCGCCCTGGTCGGTGCCACCGGCGCGGGCAAGTCGACCGTCGTCAAGCTGCTCGCCCGGTTCTACGACCCGACAGCGGGCGCGGTCAGGGTGGACGGCCACGATCTGCGCGACCTCGACCTGCCCGGTCTGCGCCACAGGCTGGGGCTGGTGCCGCAGGAGCCGCACCTGTTCAGCGGCACGGTCCGGGACGCCATCGCCTACGGGCGGCCGGCGGCGACCGACGCCGAGGTGGAAGCCGCGGCGCGCGCCGTCGGTGCCCACGAGATGGTCGCCGGGCTGCCGCTGGGCTACCTCCAGCCCGTGGGGGAGCGGGGCCGCAACCTGTCAGCCGGGCAACGCCAGCTCCTGGCGCTGGCCAGGGCCGAACTCGTCGATCCGGACATCCTGCTGCTCGACGAGGCGACCGCGTCGCTCGACCTGGCCACGGAACGCCGGGTCGCCGCGGCGACCGAGGCCCTGGCCCGTCGGCGTACGACCGTCGTCGTCGCTCACCGGCTGACCACCGCCGCCCGCGCCGACCGGGTGGTGGTTCTCGACGCGGGAGCCGTCGTGGAGACCGGCACCCATACCGGACTCCTCGCCGCGCGAGGCCCGTACCACCGTCTGTGGCAGGCCTTCGAACAGGGCGGCCGACCGGCCACGGCGGACCACCTGAAGATCAACGAACTCGTCAAGGAGAACGCGCGATGACGGAGTACCGCAACCTCGGACGCACCGGCGTCAAGGTCAGCCCGCTGTGCCTGGGCACCATGATGTTCGGAGCCCGCGGCAACACGGACCATGCCGACAGCGTCCGGATCATCCACCACGCCCTGGACTCGGGCATCAACTTCGTCGACACCGCGGACGTGTACTCCGCGGGTGAGTCCGAGACGATCGTCGGCAAGGCCCTGTCCGGCGGGCGGCGCGACAACGTCGTGCTCGCCACCAAGTTCCACGGAAGCCTCGGAGGCGACCCCAACGAGCAGGGAAACAGCCGACGTTGGATCATCCGTGAGGTGGAGAACAGCCTGCGGCGCCTCGGCACCGACTGGATCGACCTCTACCAGGTGCACCGCCCCGAGCCGGGCACCGACTTCGACGAGACGCTCGGCGCGCTCACCCACCTGGTGCAGCAGGGCAAGATCCGCTACATCGGCACCTCCACCTTCGAACCCTCCGCCATAGTGGAGGGCCAGTGGATCGCGGAGCGCCGCAGCCGGGAACGCGTCGTGGCCGAGCAGCCCCCCTACTCCCTCCTGGCGCGTGGCATCGAACGCGAGGTCCTGCCCGTGGCGCAGCGCTACGGTCTCGGCGTGCTCTCCTGGAGCCCCCTCGCGGGAGGCTGGCTCTCCGGGCGCTACCGGAAGGGCGCCGAGCAGCCCGTCTCCAGCCGTGCCGAACGCCAGGCGGCACGCTTCGACATCACCTCACCGGAGAACGCCGCCAAGCTGGAGGCCGCCGAGGCCTTCGCCCAGCTGGCCGAGGAGGCCGGCCTCACCCTCGTACAACTGGCCCTCGCCTTCGTCCTGGAGCACCCCGCGATCACCTCGGCGATCACCGGCCCGCGTACCTTCGAACAGCTGGAGAGCCAGCTGGGAGCGGACAAGATCCGGCTGAGCCGGGACGTACTCGACCGGATCGACGAGATCGTCCCGCCGGGCACCAACCTTTCGTCCCGCGACGCCGGTTACACCCCGCCCTCGCTCACGGATTCCGCGCTGCGCCGCCGTTCGTCGAACTGAGGCATACCGACGCAGCCTCGGCGCGAGACCGTCCGTCGGCCCTCCGGGGCCGGCGGACCATTGCCATCTCGGGGTCAGTACTCCAGGTTCGGATACCAGTCGCCGCGGCCCTGCGGGGTCAGGTCGAGGAGGTGCCAGACGGGGGCCAGGAGGTCGATGCCGCGCTGGTCGATGTCGTCGGCCATGCGCGGGTGGGTGGAGTAGAAATGGCGCACCGTGCCGTCGCCGTCGCGGGTGAAGACGGAGAGAGTGGAGTCCTGTTCGCCGTCCTTGTCCTCGCTGCCGAGGTCGTACTTGAACGTGCTGTCGCCGCAGCTCAGGAGCCGTAGCCGGTCCCAGCCCCGGTTGCGGGCGTGCTGCCGCAGGGTGGGCGGGTCGGCGGCCGCGGCGATGGCGAAGTCGATATTGCGGGCGATGTGGTGGGCGACGCCGTTGTAGCCGTCGATCCACATCGTGCACATCGGGCAGGGGGCGGTCTGCAGCTTGCCGTACATCAGGTGGTACACGACCAGTGGGCGGTCCGGCGCGGTGAACAGCTCGCTCAGGGCGACCTCGCGGACCGGTGTGTCGCCGGCGTCGAGATCGGCGGGGCCCTCGAGGAAGACGTAGTCGTCGACGGGCGGCCCCTGCGGGAGTGCCCGTCGCTGCGCCGCGACCTTCTCACGGTGGCGCATGAGGTCGACCTCGGCCTGGCGCAGCTCTTCGCGGGCGGCGAGGTAGTCCGCCGATTCCGCCGCCAGTCTGGTGTGCCGCAACATCGCGTCCTCCTGGGGTGGCCATCCCCCCGGGTTCCCGGTCCGGATTCCGAGACCCAGGCCCGCAGGCCCCACTCCCCGAACCGGCCCTTCGAGTCTAGGGCGGCTCCAAGGCGCGCCGACAGCTGAGCCCGACAGCTGAGCTGGAGTCCGGCGCACCTCTCTTGACACCTGCGCCCACACGATGGGACTTTTTTATCGATACAAACAACCGAGCAACCGGTTTCCCTGGGAAAGAAGCCCCGACGGACGTAAACCCACTGGTCCGCCGACCGGCAACCCGAAATCCCGTACAGCTCACGCACGCACCACGCCGACCTGGAGTACTCCATGCCCAACGCCACCGCGATCATCAACCTGGACATCGAGGGTCCGAAGATCAGCCGCCATCTCTACGGGCACTTCGCCGAGCACCTCGGCCGCTGCATCTACGACGGCTTCTGGGTCGGGGAGGACTCGCCCATCCCCAACGAGGGCGGCATCCGACTCGACATCGTGCAGGCCCTGCGCGCTCTCAACATCCCGAACCTGCGCTGGCCGGGCGGCTGTTTCGCCGACGAGTACCACTGGAAGGACGGCATCGGCCCCCGGGAGCAGCGGCCTCGGATGGTCAACACCCACTGGGGCAACGTGGAGGAGAACAACCACTTCGGCACCCACGAGTTCATGGCCCTGTGTGAGCTGCTCGGTGCCGAGCCGTACATCAGCGGCAACGTAGGCTCGGGCACGGTGCAGGAGATGAGCGAGTGGGTCGAGTACCTGACCCGCGAGGGCGACAGCCCCATGGTGCGGCTGCGTAAGGCCAACGGGCGTGACGAGCCGTGGCGGGTGAAGTTCTGGGGCATCGGCAACGAGACGTGGGGTTGCGGCGGCAACATGCGTGCCGAGTACTCGGCCGACCTGGCACGCCAGTACGCCACGTACTGCCGTGACCACGGCGACAACAAGCTGTACCGCATCGCCTCGGGCGCGTCCGACGCGGACTACAAGTGGACCGAGACGCTGATGCAGCAGATCAGCTGCTTCGGTTGCGACGCCACGCCGAAGAACTTCTTCCAGGGTCTGTCCGTCCACTACTACACGCTGGCCGGTCCCTGGGAGGCGAAGGGCAGCGCCACCGGCTTCGACATCGACGACTACTACCGGACGATGATCTCGGCCCGGAAGATCGACCGGATCCTCACCGGCCACTCCTCGGTCATGGACTGCTACGACCCCGGCCGCACGGTGGGCCTGGTCCTGGACGAGTGGGGCACGTGGTGGGACGTCGAGCCGGGCACCAACCCCGGGTTCCTGTTCCAGCAGAACACCCTGCGCGACGCGCTCGTGGCGAGCACCCACTTCGACATCTTCCACAAGCACGCCGAGCGCCTGTACATGGCCAACATCGCCCAGACCGTCAACGTCCTGCAGGCCATGGTCCTCACCGACGGCGACGCACTGGTCCTGACCCCGACCTACCACGTGTTCGAGATGAACAAGGGTCACCAGGACGCCGCCTCAATCGCCGTCCACCTGCGCACGGACGACGCGCGCCGCACGGTGGGCGACACCGAGCTGGACACCGTCTCCGCCTCGGCCAGCGTCAAGGACGGCACGGTCCTCATCTCGCTGTCCAACCTCGACGCGGAAGAGGCCGCCGAGGTGACCCTCGACCTGCGCGGCCGCTCCATCGGCGAGCCGACCGCCCGCCTCCTGACGGCAGACAAGCTCCAGGCCCACAACACCGCGGACGCACCGGGAGCGGTCAGCCCGCGCCCCTTCGACGGCCTGAAGACCACCGACCAGGGCCTGACCCTGACCCTGCCGCCCCACTCGTTCCTCACCGTCCAGGCCCCGCTGGCCTGACCTGAAAGGACGAGCGCGATGAGTGAATCGGCGAGACGCATCGAGACGGTCGTCGAGGTGGGCACGGCGGCGGCGGGCACCGCCATCTCGCCCGACCTGTTCGGGGTGTTCTTCGAGGACCTCAATCACGCGGCGGACGGCGGTCTCTACGCCGAGCTGGTGCAGAACCGGTCCTTCGAGTACACCCCCGCCCACCGGCCGGAATGGCATGCCCTGACCGCCTGGGAGCTCCTTGAGAGGGACGGCGCCACCGGGTCGGTCACGGTGGCCGCCGAGGCGCCGCTGCACCTCGCCAACCCGCACTACGCGGTGCTGCGCACCACCGCCGCAGGTGCGGCGGGCCTTGGGGCGGGGCTGCGCAACGAGGGCTTCGACGGCATCCCCGTCCGGGCGGGCGAGGCTTACGACGTCAGCCTCTTCGCCCGCCTGGCCGACGGCACCGCGGACCGTCTGGTGGCCCAGGTCGAGAGCCGGGACGGCAGTCGCGTCCACGGCCGGGCGGAGCTGGGTCCCGTACACGGGTCCTGGCAGCGCCACTCAGCGGTGATCACGTGCGACGCGACCGACCCCGACGCCAGGTTCGCCGTGGTGGCGGCCGGGGTCGGCACCGTCCATCTGGACCTGGTCTCGCTCTTTCCGCAGGCCACGTTCCGCGGCCGGCCGGGCGGCCTGCGCGCCGACCTCGCGCAGGCGATCGCGGACCTGAAGCCGAAGTTCGTGCGATTCCCGGGCGGCTGCCTCGCGCACGGGCTGGGGCTCGGCAACATGTACCGCTGGCCCGAGACCATCGGGCCGCTGCACGAGCGCAGGCAGCAGCGCAACCTGTGGGGCTACCACCAGTCGATGGGCCTCGGCTACTTCGAGTACTTCCAGTTCTGCGAGGACATCGGCGCCAAGCCCCTGCCCGTCGTACCGGCCGGGGTCTGCTGCCAGAACACGCGGGTCACCGGCCAGGTCGGCATCCCCGACGAGGAGATGCCCGCCTACATCGCCGAGGTGCTGGCCCTGGTGGAGTGGGCCAACGGTCCCGCCGACTCGCACTGGGGCGCCCTGCGCGCCGCCGCCGGGCACCCCGAGCCGTTCGGCCTCGAATACCTGGGCGTCGGCAACGAGGACACCATCACCGACACCTTCCGCGACCGCTTCTCCCGTATCCACGACGCTCTGCGCGAGCACCACCCCGAGATCACGGTCGTCGGCACCGTCGGCCCTTCCCCCACCGGCGACGACTGGGAGAAGGGCTGGGCGTTCGCCAGCGAGAGAGACGTCCCGGTCGTCGACGAGCACTCCTACAAATCCCCGCGCTGGTTCCTGGAGAACACCGGCCGCTTCGAGGCGATGGACCGCGAGGGCCCGCACCTGTACGTCGGCGAGTACGCGGCCCGGGACAACGAGATGCGCAACGCCATCGCCGAGGCGGCCTACATGATCGCCATGGAGCGCAACGGCGATGTCGTCCGGTTGGCCTCCTACGCCCCGCTGCTCGCCAAACGCGGCCACACCCAGTGGCTGCCCGACCTGATCTACTTCGACAACACGAACGTCTGGCCCACCCTCAACTACCACGTCCAGCAGATGCACTCGGTGAACTCGGGCGACACCGCCCTGCCCGTCACCGTTGCAGGAGCGCCCCAGGCGCGGCCCGTGCCGCACGCCGCCCGGCACGGTGTCCACATCGGTACGACTTCCGATACCCGCGCCGAGTTCACCGACGCGCGCATCGGCCCGCTGGGCGCCGAGGGGGTACCGGCCCCGGGCTTCGCCGACTGGCATACCGAGTCGGGCAGTTGGGAGCCGGGCGGTGACGGCCGCATCCGGCAGACGGCGAACGGACCGGGCGGCAGGCTGGTACTGGCGGACGCCGTGGACGGCCCGTCCTACGCCTTCTCAGTTCGGGCCAGGAGGAACGGCGGCGACGAGGGTTTCACCATCGGGTTCGCCGCGACGTCACCCGGCAACTGGTACCAGTGGACGGTCGGCGGCTGGCTCAATCGTTTCACGCGGCTCCAACGCGTGGACGACGGCGTGGACCACGACCTCAACGACCCTCTGGCCGTCCCGATCGAGACCGGCCGCTGGTACGACCTGCGGGTCGAGGTGGACGGCCGGCGCATCCGCTGTTACTGCGACGGTGAGCTGATCCACGACCTGGAGGACGCCGAGGCGACCCCAGAGGTCTTCGCCGTCTCGGCCGTACGCGACAGCTCAGCCGGTGACGTGATCATCAAGATCGCCAACTCGGCGCCCGAGCCCGTCACCGTCCGCCTGCGGCTGGCCGGCGCGGACGCAGGCGGACGTTTCGAGCGGTCCGTCCTCGCCGCGCCACCACACGCCACCAGCCGGTTCGGGCCCGCCCCGGCCGCCCCCGTCGAGGACCGGCTGAAAGGGCCGGTCTGCGACATCCCGCCCCACTCCTTCACCGTCCTCCGCACCCGTCCAGGAATCGATCAGCCATGACCCGACCCGCACGTCCGATCCCCGAACGACACCTGCGTCCGCCGATGGGCTGGAACAGCTGGGACTGCTACGGCACCACCGTCACCGAGGAAGAGGTCCTCGCCAACGCGACCTTCATGCGCGACCACATGCTCGCGCACGGCTGGGACACGGTGGTCGTGGACATCCAGTGGTACGAGCCCACGGCCCGCGCCCACGGCTACAACCCGGACGCCCCTCTGATCCTCGACGACCACGGCCGTCAACTGCCCGCGCCGAACCGGTTCCCCTCGGCGGCGGACGGTGCGGGATTCAAGCCGCTGGCCGACCGCGTACACCAACTCGGCCTGCGTTTCGGCCTGCACATCATGCGCGGCATCCCGCGCCGCGCCGTCGCCGCCCGCCTGCCCGTGGCGGGCACCGGCTTCACCGCCGACGAGATCGCCGACACCGGCTCCGTCTGCCCGTGGAACAGCGACAACTACGGTCTGAACCACGACCACCCGGGCGCCCAGGCGTACTACGACGCGCAGGTCGCCCAGTTCGCCGAGTGGGGCGTGGACTTCATCAAGGCCGACGACATGCTCTTCCCGTACCACGAGCGGGAGATCGCCGCATACGCCCGGGCCATCGCCCGCAGCGGCCGGCCCATCGAGCTGAGCCTGTCCCCGGGCACCGACGTCTCCCTCGCCCACCTCGGCCATCTGCGGGACAACGCCACCATGTGGCGCGTCTGCGACGACCTGTGGGACCGGTGGGAGGACGTGGAGCCCCAGTTCGCCCGGATGGCCCGCTGGGCCCCGTGGCAGAGCACAGCGTCGACATGCGGCTCCGCCGCGGGCGGCTGGGCGGACGCCGACATGCTGCCCCTCGGCCACATCGGCATCCGGGCCGAGAGGGGCGACGACCGTCTCTGCTCCCTCACCCGCCCCGAGCAGATCAGCCTGCTGACGCTGTGGCTGATCTCCCGCTCCCCGCTGATGATGGGCGGCGACCTGCCCACCAGCCCGAAGGAGACGATCGAGTTGCTGACGAACGACGAAGCACTCGAGGTCCTGTGGCACAGCAGGGACAACCGCGAGGTCCTCCGCGAGCACGACCTCGTCCTGTGGACCGCAGGCGACGCCGACGGGCGCACCCGCTACGCTGCCGTGTTCTCCCTGGCCGACACCCCCGAGCGCGTCACCGTGCCCCTCGGCTCCATCGGCGCGCGCTCCGACGACCGCGTACGGGAGCTGTGGACCCACACCGCCACCCCGCACGACGGCCGCGAGCTGCACGTCGACCTGCCCGCTCATGGCGCGGCTCTCTACCGCCTGACCGGGCCCGGCACCACCGTCTGAGCACGAGGCCCGTGTGCGCCCGCCGGCCTGCGGGCGCACACCGCGGGTGAAGACGACAGGGCCTAGCATGGCGGCGGGCGAGTCCCAAGACGCAGACCGGGGGCGAACGTGGCAACCATCCAGGACGTGGCGAAGGCGGCCGGGGTCTCCCCGATGACCGTCTCGAACGTCATCAACGACCATCCCAACGTGCGCAGGTCGACACGCGAGAAGGTCCTCGAAGCGATGGCCCGGCTCGACTACCGCGTCAACGTCGCGGCCCGCAATCTGCGCACGGGCCGGACCGGCACCGTGGGGCTCGCGGTCCCCGAGGTCAACAGCCCCTACTACGGCCGACTGGGCGCCGCCATCATCGCCGCCGCCCAGCGGCACCACCTCCGGGTGAGCATCGAGCAGACCGGCGCGTCGCGGGAGAACGAGCTGGACGCGCTGTCCCTGTCGCGCAACCGGCTCTACGACGGGCTCATCCTCAGCACCGTGGGCATGGGTCCGGCCGATGTCGAGCTGCTCAAGGTCGACTACCCGGTCGTCATCCTGGGCGAGCGGATCTTCGGCGGCCCCGTCGACCACGTCGCCATGCCCAATGTCGACGCGTCACAGGCCGCCACCCGCCATCTGATCGAGCGGGGCTGCCGACGTATCGCGATCCTGTGTGGCGTGGTGGGGGAGGAGGCCGACGTGTCCAGCCTCCGCCTCGCGGGCTACCGGCAGGCGCTGCAGAGCGCCGGCCTGCCCGAGGACCCGCGCCTCGTACAGCACGTGGAGGCGCTCACCATGCATGACGGTGCGCGACGTGCCCGGGACATGGTGGAGAGCGGTCTCGACTTCGACGGCGTGTTCTGCGTGACTGACACCGTGGGCATCGGCGTGCTGCGCGGCCTGGCCGACGCCGGGGTACGCGTGCCGGACCAGGTCAAGGTGATCGGCTTCGACAACGTCCAGGAGAGCGAGTTCCTCATCCCCTCGCTGTCCACCATCGATCCGGACCACGACATGATGGCGCAGCGGGCGGTCGACCTGCTGGCCAGGCGGATCCAGCAGACCGAGCCGGGAGCGGACCGCGAAGAGTTCGTCAGCCACTTCTCCGTGGTGACCCGGGAGTCCACGGGCGGCTGAACCGCGCTCCAGGCGTGTTCGGCGGGCGGCGGAACCCGCTGCGGGCGCAGCTCAGGGTGTTGCGTCCGCGACATGCTTCATGCGGCTCGCGATGAGGCCGCCGGCCGCGCCCAGCGAGACCAGGCCCATGGCAGCGGACGCGATGATCCCCTTCACGCCGTCCATGGTGACGTACATGGCCGCGGCCGTGGCGCCGTTGAACAGGAACAGGAACCACAGCGTCGACGGCTTCGACAAGAACGCCTTGATCTTCGGTTTCTTCGCGATGCGCGAGCCGGCGAAGAGCGCTATGGCGCTGCCGGCGTAGGTGGCCACGTCCTTCTGTGTGCCGTCAAGGACGGCACCGGCGGCCCCGCCGGCGGCGAGGCCGCCGACAAAGAACGCCCAGAGCAGCAGGTTGGCGATGAACGACTTCACTGTGGCGAGCGGCGATGCCATGTGGGTTTCCTTCCAGAGGGGGACACGTCGGTCTCTCGCCGACGTGCACCAGGTTCTCCGGCCGGCTCCGCTCCCGTCGTCGTGCGCCTGCATACAGCGGGGATACGGGGATCGCAGTACGGTGCGGTGCTCAGGCCGTACGTCCGCAGGCACAGCACCCCCGTTCCGCAGGTCCCGGCCCGCCCGCGCGGGCGGGCCGGTCGTTCCCCGTTGCAGGGCACCCGCGACGGCGTGACACTGGTGATGAGTGGGACTGCTGGTGGCGCGCCGGGCCGGTATCCGGTGAAGGGGCGCGCCGACCGAGCATCCACAGGCTCATGGGCGCATTGCTCTCCGTCATCTGTTGTCGCAACTCGCGGATGGAGCGGCTCCATGCACTCCCTCAAACGAACAGTGGGAGCCTCTGCCCTGGCGATGCTCGGATTCCTGGTCACGGCGGCCGCTCCGCCGGGTGCCGCGGTCCCGGCACGTAACGGGCAGGCGGCCCTGCCGGAGGTCTCCTGCGGATGGCCCGCCGTCGTGCGGCCAGGCAGGCTGAACATCGCCTTCCCCGAGACGAACGCCACCTACTGGATCATGCCCTACCGCCTCGGGCAGGGAGAAAGCCTGGTGGCGCAGGGAACCTACCCGTCGGCCCGGTTCATGTCGCTGACGTCGTACAACATCAAGGCCTCTCCCATCGACTCGCTCGCCGACCACCAGATATCCCCGAGCTCCGGCAGCAAGAACCCGTTCGCCGTGGCCGATGCCGGTACCGACGCCGCCCAGCACCGGTTCAGCGTCACCCTCAAGCCCGGCGCGGCGGCCGGCTCCGGCACCAACACGCTGGCTGCCAGCACCGGCAATGCCGCTTCCGGCGCCGGTTTCCTCGTACTGAGGATCTACGTGCCGGACAACGCGTCCGACCCGACGGGCGGTGTCCCCCTGCCCGCGCTGTCGAAGCAGCACAAGGACGGCAGCACCAGCACCATCGACACCTGCGCCGACGCCGGTTCGGCCCAGGGCCCGGCCGGCCCGCTGGCCGGTTACCTGAGGCAGCTGGTCAAGGACAACGCACCTCCCGGAGGCTTCGAAGGCTGCGGCAAGTCGAGCCCGAACGCCCCCGCATTCGCAGTCCCCAACAAGGCCACGGGGTACTTCCCCAACCCGTACAACAAATACCTGTGCACCCCGATCGGCTACGAGCCCGGCCGTATCGCCGTCATCCGGGGCAAGGCGCCCACGTTCCCCAACACCAGCGCGGGCCAGTCGGTGCTCACCGAGACGCAACTGCGGTACTGGTCGCTCTGCCAGAACGAGTGGCAGGTGCCCTACCCGGTGAATTCCTGCGCCGCCGACTACCAGACGGCCCTGGACAAGGACGGGCGCTACACCTTCGTGGTCTCCACGCCGGAGGACCGTCCCGCCAACGCGACCACGGACAACAAGGTGACCTGGATCTCCTGGGGCCCCACCGATGTCAACGGGATCCTGCTCTTCCGGAACATGCTCCCGGCCGCGGACTTCCCGGGCGCCGTCCAGAGCGTTCCCGTCGGCGGGAACCCGGCTGCGACCATGGGCTCCTACTTCCCGACCATCACCTACTGCTCCAAGGACCAGTTCGCCAAGGGCGGCCCGGACGCCTGCCCGACGCCCGGATGAACGGCACCTCCCCGTCAGACGAGCTCGACGGGGTAGATGTCGGTACGGGCGACCGCCGCGTCGCGCTCGCCGGCCAGGCTGGTGCGACGCTCGTCGGCCATGAAGCCGTCATATCCGGCCTGCGAGGCGAACCCGATCAACTGGATCTCGGTCGGGGCACCGTCCGAGCCGTCGGTACGCGCACGCTGCAGCACCCGGCCACCGTGCTCGCCGAGCAGAGCCAGGACCTTGTCCTCGTACGCGATCAATGCCTCGGCGGCACCCGGCCGGGCCCACAACAGAACACACAGCTGAACCGTCATGGGGCCCGACCCTATAGAGCCGTTGAAAGCCGGTGCCAGGTACTTCGCGCTGCGCTCGGCAGGTCTGGAACCGGCGGAACCGTGGGGGCGTCCTGGTATGAAGCGGGGCGAGGCGCCCGGCCGTGCGGACCGAGGGAGGAGACGCCATGGCGCGGATCGGCATCACCGGGCACCGGAACATTCCCGAGGTCGCACTGCCCGAGATCGTGTACCGCCTCGCGATCGAGCTGAAGGCACCGGCGGACGAGGCGATCAGCTGCCTCGCCGACGGTGCCGACCAGATCTTCGCCGAGCTCGCCCTGGCAGCGCACATCCCGCTCACCGCCGTGATTCCCGCCGACGACTACGAGGACCACCTGGGCAGCGCCGAAGCCGTCGACCGCTTCCACAGGCTCCTCGGCGCCTGCACGCGTACGGTGCCCATGCCGTACCGCACCTGCAGCCCTGAGGCGTACGAGGCGGCCGGGCTCTGGATCGTCGAGAACGTCGACCATCTCATCGCGGTGTGGGACGGGTGCCCCTCGCGTGGCCGCGGCGGCACCGGCCAGATCGTCGAGTACGCGCGCGCCGCGAACATCCCGGTCACAGTGGTCTGGCCGCCGGGTCTCGACCGCCCCTGACGAGCGCCGCGCGGCGCTACGTTCCGCCGAAGCGGGCCAGCCAGTCCGTGTGCTGGGGTGACACCAGCCGCTCCACCTCCGCGACCGCCTGTGCCCACCTCATTTCGCCGTGCTCCCCCTCGCTCACCGGCAGTTCGTCCATGGCGATCCTGACCAGCCCGAGCTCCTGCCAGACCAGCCGGTGCGCATACGTGAGCGGCTGCTGCCGCCGCATCTCGTTCCACGCGACCGCGGCCGCCGCGCCCGCGGAGCACAGTCCGGTCAGGTCGTCACCGAGCACACCCGCCGCCCTGATGAGCGTGGCGACGAAAGCCAGGAAGGTCAGCACGGCGATGACACCGTGCCACACCGCGGCGGACCGCTGGGACCGTTCGGACTTACCGCCGTACCAGGCGAGTTGCTCCTGCACCCGGTCCCGCAGATAGATGTCGCGCCGGGTCACGAACGACTTGCTCCGCACCGCCCGCATCACATCCGTGATCTGCCCCTCCCCGGCCGGCTGCGGCCCGCAGCGCTCGGCGTCCCAGCCCGCCCTGCGCAGTTCGCGCATCCCGTCCTCGAGACGAGTGGCGAACAACGCCTCCGGATTGGGGGCCCCGACCCTGAACTCTCCGCCGCCGGCCATGTAGAGCCAGCACAGGCTCTTGACCATCTCGGCCGCCGCGCGATGTGCGTGGTAATGGACGCGAGCCCGCCTCCGGCCGGTGTACAGGCCGAACGCCAGCGCCAGCGCGTACACAGCGGCCGCCACCCATGCCCCGGACCCCCAGTCGGCCCACCGCGCCACCGAGGAGATGAAAGTCGCCAGGAGCAGGAGGGACAGCTGCGACCGGACAGCCTTCACGGCCTCGCCCTGGCGGCTCAAGGCGAGCCGGTCGTTGGCCAGGAACAGCGGCGCGAGGTCCCGCACGCCAACGGTCGTGCTCGGCGCTATGTGGGTCAAGAAAAGACCCTCCCCTTCCCTGTCGGTCTCCTTCCGGGTGACCTGCGGCCCCGTTGCGGCTGCGCGACCCCCCGTGTGGCCCTAGGATGCAAATCAAGACTCTTTTCGGCATAAGACAACAGGAGCAGCGAAACCATGAAGTCATCTGTGGTCGCGAACACCGTGAGCGCCGCGACCAAGCGGCCGGTGGCACTCACCGCGATCGACCCTCGCACTGCCGCCGCCCGCCGGATCACCGGTCGGCTGCTCCAGGTTTCCGGGTCGGTGCACGTCAAGTCCGCCACCTTCAACTCGGCTCTCTGAGCCGCCTGTTGAGACAAGATCGGCAGATCGGCGACTGCTCCGGGCCCGCACGTCCGGAGCGGCACGTCTAGTGTTCGATCGAAGAGATTCTCGATCTTTCCCGCGTAGCTTCGCCTTGAAACCTGCCATAAGGTGAGCAGGTGACAATTGCGCTTCGGCAACTGGTGCTCAAGGTCCATAGCAGATGCGACCTTTCATGTGATCACTGCTATGTCTATGAGCACGGTGACTCCACCTGGACTTCTCTGCCGAAGGTTATTTCCGAGGAGACCGCGGATCAAGTAGCGCGGCGTTTCGCCGAGTACGCGAAAGATCAGAAACTCGAGGAAGTCCTGGTCATCCTCCATGGTGGTGAACCACTCCTCGCCGGACCCAAGCGCCTGCGCGCCATCTGTGAGCGCCTGACCGCGCATCTCTCGCCGGTCGCATCCCTCGATCTGCGCATCCACACCAACGGCGTCCAGTTGAACCGCACGCACCTGCGGCTCTTCGACGAGTTCGGCGTCAGGGTCGGAATCTCCCTCGACGGCGACCGCGCCGCGAACGACCGGCATCGCCTGGACCGCCGCGGCCGCAGTAGCTACGACCGGGTGCTGCGTGCCGTGGACCTGCTCCGCGAGGACGAGTTCCGCCATCTGTACCTGGGTCTGCTGTGCACGATCGACATCGCCAACGACCCGCGGGCCGTGCACGACGCGCTGACCGCCCTAGATCCTCCGCGGATCGACTACCTGCTTCCGCACGCGACCTGGGACCACCCTCCCGATCGTTCCGGGGACGCCGCGCATGCCGAAACCCCCTACGCCGACTGGCTGCTGGCCGTCTTCGACCGCTGGGACGAACAGGGGCAGGCCGTCCCCGTCCGCTTCTTCGAATCCGTCCTGTCGACCTTGCGGGGCGGCCCGAGCCTCACCGAGTCGCTCGGGCTCGCGCCGTCCGATCTGGCCGTAGTGGAGACGGACGGCAGCTTCGAGCAGGCCGATTCACTGAAGACCGCGTACGACGGCGCCGCCACCACCGGATACGACGTCTTCCGGCACGGCTTCGAGACGCTCGCCGCACATCCCGGTGTGCTGGCCCGGCAGTCGGGCATCGAAGGGCTTGCCACCGAGTGCCGTTCCTGCCCGGTGGTGGCCTCCTGCGGAGGCGGCCTGTACGCCCACCGCTACCGCACTGGCTCCGGCTTCGACAACCCGTCCGTCTACTGCGCGGACCTGAAGGCCTTCATCGAAGGCGTGGCCGAGCGCATCACCCGGTGGGAGCAGTCACCGGTGGTGCGGAGCGATATCGAACTCGCTTACGAGCAGGCGGTGCTGAACCGCACCCTGCTCGCCGGACTCGACCGCGAGCAGTCGGTGTGGGAGGCGTTCACGACGCTGGACGCCTCGCCGGCAGCCGCGGAACTGGACGCCCTGCTCCGCTACCCCTATGTCCGCACCGCTCTGCTCGCTGCCGCCGCCGGACGTGCCGACGACCCGGCGCGGCTCGGTGCGACCGCCGTGGCGGCGGCCCTGCGGTCCCAGACCGAGGTGCGAGTGTCCTGGGCGGGGCAAGGGTCCCGGTTACATCTGCCGTCGCTCGGCACCTTGTGCACCGACGACGCCGAGGGTGCAGGGGAGACCGGACAGGTCGGAGACGCCGGAGACGCTGGAGGCACCGGGGAAGCGGCCGCGGGCCGCATCGAAGTGGTCACCCACCAGGACGGTCGTACGCTCGACCTCTGGTACGTGACGTCCGGCGTGAAGACGACCGTCACCCTCGCCCCGGACGAGGGCGCCTGGCGTCCGCTGCCCGTGCTCGACGACGGCGTGCTCCTCGACGACGCCGATCCGTACCGCGACTGCTTCCCCGTCCCGGACGCGGGACGCCTCGACACGGAGCCGGAGCGGGAGAGATTCGCCGCGCTCTGGCGGGAGGCGCGGAGCATCCTTGACGCGCGCGTGCCCGGGCAGGCCGGCCGTATCAACGTGGTCACCCCGCTCCGGCCGGGCGCGGGAGTGCGCCTAGGACGCCATGGGGAAGGGGCGCTCGGCGTCGGAATCGACACGAACCCCGAGGAGCTGGCGCTCGGCATGCTCCTTGCCTGCCGTCAGGCCCGCCTGCGCGCCCTGCGTGAGTGCACGGACCTGTCGCTCGCCGGAAGCCCGGCCGGACAACTCCTGGACGAGGCCGACCGCTGGGCCGGTGAGGCCGCGTTCGCAGGGCCGTCCGCCGACGGCGATCGTGCCCGGGCCGCCGCCCGCGCGGCCCTCGACGCGATCGTGCCCGGCCATCTCACCGGCAGCGGTCACATGATCGCCGCACGTCTGCGTGCCGAGCTCGGCGAGCCGCGTCATGGGTGACGACACCATCACCGTAACCGTCCAGGAACTCGCGGAATTCATGGCCGAGTTGGGGGTAACTCCCGGCTCCACTCTGCTGGTCCACGCCTCCCTCGGCGGAACAGGACTGGCCCCCGCCGTCGTTCGCCGCGCCCTTCAGGAGGTCCTCGGATCCGCCGGGACTCTCGTCGTTCCCGCGTTCACGCCCGAGAACTCCGACACATCGGACGCGTACCACAAGCGCACCGCCCATATGTCGCCCGAGGAACGGGAGGCCGACCGGGCAGCGATGAAGCCGTACGATCCGCGGCGGACGCCCTGCCCGACCATGGGCGTGCTGGCCGAGCACGTGCGACGCACCCCCGGGGCGTACCGCAGCGCACATCCGCAGACGTCGTTCGCGGCCGTCGGGCGGCGGGCGGCCCGGCTCATGGACGGCCACGACCCGCACTGCCACCTGGGAGAGCGGTCGCCGCTCGCGAAGCTGTACTCGGAAAGCGCCCACGTGCTCCTGCTGCGGACGGGGTTCGGGGAGTGCAGCGCCTTCCATCTGGCCGAGTACCGGGCGTGGCCGGAACCCCCGCTGCGTACCTACCGCTGCGTCATGGGACGAACGCCCGGGAACTGGATCGCGTACCAGGACGTCGTCCTCGATGACAGCGATTTCGCGGCGATCGGCTCACGGATGCCCGAGCACCTCATCACCCGTCGTGTACTGCACGGCAGAACTGTGTCACTGCTCGCGCTCCGTGACGCTGTCGACCATGCGTGCAGGGATATGGCCGAACATCGCCCGCGAATGTCTTGATTTGGGCGGCGCGCGACCAGAGCGCATCGGGCACATTAGGAATCCGATCAGGGCAGGGGGGTGCATGGAGTCGGCGGGCCAGGATGCGCGACGCATGCAGCAACAGGGAATGCAGGGGCCGTACTTCTTTCTTAGCTACGCGCATACACCGGCCGACCCCGACGGTCCCGATCCCGATCACTGGGTCCATGTCCTGTTCAAGGACCTGTGCCGGGACATTCTGCAACTGACCACGCTGCCGGGCGCAGCGCACGCCGGGTTCATGGACCGGCAGCTGCGTGCCGGGGACGGCTGGCCGGACAAACTCAGCGAGAACCTCGCCAGCTGCAAGGTTTTCGTTCCGCTGTACGCGCCCCGGTACTTCAGCAGCATGGAGTGCGGGCGGGAGTGGTACGCGTTCAATGACCGGGTGCTGCGCGCCCGGCGGACCGGACTGGGCGATTTCTCGGCCATCGTGCCCGCCCTGTGGACCCCCGTGCCGCTCGACGACCTGCCCGAACCCGCCCGGCACATACACGTCGACCACACGGAATACGGCAGCGAGTACGCGCGTGACGGGTTCTACGGGCTGATCAAGGTCAAGCGCCTCCACGACGCCTACGAGGAAGCCGTCTTCCGGCTCGCGCGGCGCATCGTCGATGTCGCCCGCACGTCCTCGCCGCCGTCGTGCGAGCCCCTCGACTACGTGTCGACGCCGAGCGCCTTCAAGCCGCATGGCACCGGCGCCCGCTCGATCCACCTCACCGTCGCCGCACCCAGCCGCTACACACTGCCCGAGCACCGCACGGCCGACGCGTACGGGACCACGGCACAGGACTGGGGCCCGTACCACCACGAGACCACGCGCTCGCTCGCCAAGGTCGCCGGCGAGCAGATTCGTTCACTCGACTACCAGTTGAGCGTCTCCGACTTCGACGAGGACACCGTGGCCGATGCGCCGGGGGCCGCGCCGGCGGGCGCCGACAGGCCGCACATCCTCCTGCTCGACTTCTGGGCGCTCAGCGATCAGGAGCGGCGGCAGCGGCTCGCCGCCTACGACGCGGCCGCCCAGCCGTGGACCAGCATGGTCGTGCCGCGCAGTCGCGTCGACGCGCAGAGCTACAGCGAGGAGGGCGAACGACTGTTCGGGCGTGTCGCCGACACCCTGCCCGCGCTCACCGAGCGGGGCAGGCTCTCCGGATGCCGTACCGCCGTCGACGGAGTGCCCACCCTGGACGCCTTCACCCATGTGCTGCCGAAGGTCGTCGCCGAGACCACCAACCGTTTCTTCAGCCACGCCAAGGCCCACCCGCCGGCCGGGGAGCGCATTCCGCGCCCCCGTCTCACCGGACCACCGCTGTGGCAGCCGGCAGCCGAGACGCCACCACCACTTGCGCCTGGAGGATCCGCATGAACGCGGCCCGCGACGGACGGATCATCACCTTCTACTCGTACAAGGGCGGCACCGGGCGGACGATGGCGCTGGCCAACACCGCCTGGATCCTCGCCGCGAGCGGCAAGCGGGTCCTCACCGTGGACTGGGACCTGGAGGCGCCGGGCCTGCACCGCTTCTTCCACCCTTTTCTCGACCCGAACGTCCTCGGCGCGACGAGCGGCGTCATCGACATCATCACCGAGTACTGCTGGCAGGCCACCACCAAAGGGCCCCGTAACGGGCCCTGGCACGAGGAGTACGCACGCGTCGAACCGCACGTCGTCTCCCTCACACCCGAGAGGCTCGGCTGGCGGTTCCCACCGCACGCCACGCTCGACTTCCTCTCGGCAGGCCGGCAGAACCGCGAGTACTCCGCGAGCGTGTCGTCGTTCGAGTGGGACAACTTCTACGAGCGGCTCGGCGGCGGACTGTTCCTCGACGCGCTGCGCGCCGACATGAAGGCCCACTACGACTACGTCCTCATCGATTCGCGCACCGGCCTGTCCGACAACGCCGACATCTGCACCATCCACATGCCCGACCTGCTCGTCGACTGCTTCACCCTCTCCGACCAGGCCCTGGACGGGGCCGCCGCGATCGCCCGCAGCGTGGAGGCCGGCTACCGGGGCCGCCCCATCCGCGTTCTGCCGGTGCCGATGCGGATCGACGAGGGGGAGAAGGAGAAGGTCGATGCGGGACGCGCCCTCGCCCGGCTGAAGTTCGACGGGATGCCCAGGGGCCTGACGGGGGAGGAGCTCACCGCCTACTGGGGCGCCGTCGAGATCCCGTACCGGCCGTACTACGCCTACGAGGAGACCCTCGCCACCGTCGGCGACGAACCGGGCCTCGCCAACTCGCTCCTTTCGTCCTTCGAGCGGTTGACCGCCGTCCTCACCGACCACGAGGTGACGGCACTGCCACCGGTCGCCGAGCAGGTACGGCTGCGGTGCCGGGACGCCTTCCTGCGGCGCCGCCCGCACACTCCCACCACCGAGGTCACGCTGGTCTATGTCGCCGAGAACCGCATGTGGGCCGACTGGATCGAGTCCGTCCTCATCCGGGCCGGATGCCGGGTCACGCTGCGCGACCTCTCCCATGAGGCGGCCGCGGACGTACCGGCCGCTTCCGGGGTCGACGCCCGGACGCTGGTGCTGCTCTCGCCGTCCTTCCTCAAGTCCCGGCGGGCCGAGGCCACCTGGCACTCCCTGGCACAGAGCACCGGCCTCGGTAACCACGACCACCAGCTGTACCCGCTGCGCATCGAGGATGCCCGGCTCACCGCCGCGTACCTGGAGTACAACCCCGTCGACCTGAACCGCGTCGACGAGCAGCAGTGCCTGGCCGCACTGTTGCGCTGCGTCGACCTGACACCGCAGGCTCTGGACGGGACCGAACCCGGGCCCCGCTTCCCCGGCAAGGTGCCGGGCATCTGGAACGCGCCGTTGCGCAACACCACCTTCACCGGGCGCGACCCGGTCCTCGACCAGCTCCGCGACCAGCTCTCCGGCGGCGTTTCGGCCGTGCTGCCGCAGCCGCAGGCGCTGTACGGACTCGGAGGCGTCGGCAAGACGCAGGTCGCCATCGAGTACGTGCACCGGTTCCTCGCCGACTACGACCTCGTGTGGTGGATCTCGGCCGAGGAGACGGAGCAGGTCGTCGCCTCGCTCGCCGAACTCGCCGGCCGGCTCGGGGCTCCCGCGGACGACATGGCCCTCGCCTGCTCGGAGGCCATCCGTCTCCTCAGCCGGGGCACCCCCACCGACCGGTGGCTGCTCGTCTTCGACAACGCCGACGACCCCGCCCAGCTCACCCGTTACTTCCCTTCCGCGGGAAGCGGGCACATCCTCGTCACCTCACGCAACCAGGCCTGGGCCCAGCACGGCGCCTCTCTCGCCGTCGACGTGTTCCTGCGCGAGGAGAGCGTCGAGCACCTCACCCGGCGGGCACCCGCGCTGAGCCCCGCCGAGGCCGAGCAGGTCGCCGCAACCCTCGGCGACCTGCCGCTCGCCGTGGAGCAGGCCGCGGCGTGGCTCGCCGAGACCGCGACGCCGGTCGACGAGTACCTCGCCCAGCTCGCCGCCCAGACCGCCGACGTCCTCGCCCTGATGAACAAGGCGCCCGGGTACCCCGAGTCGGTCGCCGCCACCTGGAACGTCTCCATCGCCCGGCTCAAGGAGCGCTCACCCGCCTCCGTGCGCCTGCTGCAGTTATGCGCCTTCCTCGCCCCGGAACCCATCTCCAACCAGCTGCTCTACAGCCGCGAGATGATCGAGGCGCTCAAGCCGTACGACCCTGCGCTGCAGGAGAAGCTCGTCCTCGGGCGCGTCATCCGGGAGATCGGCAGGTTCGCCCTCGCCAAGATCGACCAGGTGGGCAACAGCATCCAGGTGCACCGCCTCGTCCAGGTCATCATCCGCTCCCAGCTCACCGAGGAGGAGCAGCGCGAGGCCCGGCACGTGGTGCACACCGTCCTGGCCGGTGCCAGGCCCGATGACGACGAACCGATCGACGACCCCGGAACCTGGCCGCGCTTCGACCTGATCTGGCCCCACCTCAGCGCGTCCGACGCCCGGCACTGCACCGAACCCGAGACGCGCAGGCTCCTCATCGACCGCGTCCGCTACCTGTGGAAGCGCGGCGACTTCCCCAGCGCCCACAAGCTCGCCGAGGATCTCCTCGAGGACTGGCGCGAGCCGCTCGGCGAGGGCGACGTGCAGTACCTCTACCTGCGCGGTCAGCTCGCCAACATCCAGCGCTCCCAGGGGCGTTACATCGAGGCACGCGACATCGACAGCGAGCTGCTCGCGCGCCAGAAGGCCGTCCTCGGCGACAGCCACCCGCACACCTACGTCACGACGTCCAGCCTCGCCAGCGACCTCGCCGCGCTCGGCGCCTACCAGTCGGCTGTCGAGCTGGCCCGCGAGGCGCACCAGGGCTTCAACCAGATCTTCCACGACTCCCACCCCCGCACCCTGTCCGCCGCCAACAACCTCGCCCTCGCCCTGCGGATGGTCGGCCGCTACGGCGAGGCGCGCGCCCTCGACCAGGACGTGCTGGACCGCCGCATGGAAGTCCTCGGCCCGGACCACCCCTACACCCTCGCCTCCGCCGCCGCCCTCGGTCGCGACCTGCGCGAAGTCGGCCGCTACGGCGATTCGGTGGCGCTGCTCTCCCGGACGTACGACTCGCACAAGCGGATACTCAGCAAGTCCTTCCCGGGCACCCTCGCCTGCGCCAAGTCGCTCGCGGTGTCGCTGCGCCGCGACGGGCAGTTCGAGGACGCGCGACGCCTGACCATGGCCACCCAGGCCGAGTACCACGCTCAGTACGCCGCTGCCACGCCCGACAGCCTGGCCTGCGATCTCAACCTGGCCGCCGACCTCTTCGCCGCCGACGAACGCGAGTCGGCGCGTCGCGTCGCCGAGGAGGCACTGGCCGAGTACATGAAGGTGCCGGGCGAGATGCACCCGTACACCCAGGCCGCCCTCAACAATCTCGGGGTGTTCCACTGGGGGTGCGGGGACCCGGAGAAGGCGGCTCAGGTGCTGCGGCGTGCGCATGAGCGGATGACCGAGGTGCTCGGGGCGCAGCATCCGCACACACTGTTCTGCGGCGTGAACCACGCCAACGCCCTCGCGGATCTCGGACAGCTGGAAGAGGCGCACGACCTCGAGGCGGCCGCGGTGGCCGCGCTGCGGACCGGGCTGGGCCCGCACCATCCGGAGACGCTCGGCGTGATCACCAACCATGCGCTCACGCTGGTCGCCCTGGGCCGCAAGGGCGAGGCGCACCGGATGCGCGACGACTCGCTCGCCGAACTGCGGGTGCTGCTCGGCGAGGACAACGGCATCGTGCGGGTCGCGTCGGACCAGCGCCGGATCTACCGGGATCTGGAGCCGCTGGCCGTGTGAGGCCCGGGGCGCCCGACATCGGGCTCGCGGCCGGGCGTCGCCCCACACGGGTGGCGCCGGCCGCGGGCTCGTCTCATGCGGGAGCGCCGTCGTCCACCAGCCAGCGCAGCACCTTGGGCAGCGCCCGGTGGGCGGCGAAGTGCGCGGCGGCCGGGTCGAGGACCGTCTGCGCGCTGGGGATCCGGGCCGCCAGCCATGCCGCGTGCGAGGCGGGCGAGAACACGTCCCGCCGCCCGTGCCACAGCAGCACCGGCACCCTGATGTCGGCCGGGTCGAACCCCCACGGCCGGCACAGCGCCAGCACGTCGTCGATCCAGCCGTACGGGGAGCGCCGTACCGCCTCCACGTAGGTGCGCAGCAGCATCGACCTGAGCCCCGCGTCCGACAGGATGCGCAGATCGTCGTCGGTCAACTCGTCTCGCAACGCCTCGATGAGCTGGGCCGGGTCGGCGCGGATCGCCTCCGAACGCGGGATGAGCCTTTGGGCGAGGCCCTCCGGGTCCGCCGCGGCCGTACGGAAGTCGTCGATGTTCGACCAGGCCATGCCCGCGAACCAGTCGAGGCCCTCCGCGTCCACGGGGGCGAGGCCCACGAGCGCCGCCGCGCGCGTCACCCGTTCCGGCAGCATCGCCGCGCAGGCCAGCGCGTGGGGAGCCCCGGCCGACCGGCCCACGACCGCGAACCGGTCGAGTCCGAGCGCGTCCGCGACCGCCACCACGTCGCGGACGCCGTCGCAGACGCGCCGGCCCGGCTGCCGGTCGGAACCGCCGTAGCCCGGGCGGTCGAACGAGATCAGGCGGGTGCGGCGTTGGTACAGGACCATGCCGCGCGGCCGCGGTCCCACGCGGCTGCCCGGCATGCCGTGCAGCAGGAACACCGGCCGCCCGTGCGGATCCCCCGTCCACTCCACCCTGAGCATGCGCCCGTCCCCGGTCCGCACCATCTCACGCACGCGCCCTCCCCGGTCTTCGCCCTCGGTGCACCCGTCGTCTTCCCCCATCGTCTTCCTTACCCGCGATGACAGTGGCGGATCAGTGCGGGAGCCAATGGGAGGAGCGTTCCGGTGTAGCGGCCAGTGACCTGGTGAGAGCTCAGGCGCCGACCGGGCACGCATGGGTGCCGCTGCGGAGCCCCCGTCCGTCACTGCCGTCCCCCGAACACCGGTAGGGTTCCGGACCAGTTGTGTGACAGTCGGCAGAGCGCTACGGGAGTTGGGCACGTGCAGACGGGGACGGGTGCGGAGAAGTTCCAGCCGCTTCAGGACGACGATCCGCGCACTGCAGGGGAGTACCGCCTGGTGGCGCGGCTCGGCGCCGGGGGCATGGGGTGCGTCTACCTGTCCCACACACCCGGCGGGAGACCTGTCGCCGTGAAGGTGATCCGTCCCGAACTCGCCGACGACGCCGATTTCCGTGAGCGGTTCCGGCAGGAGGTCGCCAACGCCCGCCGCGTCCAGGGCGTGTGCACCGTGCCCGTCCTGGACAGCGACACCGAAGGGCCCATGCCGTGGCTCGCCACCGCCTACGTATCCGGCCCTTCCCTCGCGGAGGCCGTCAAGGAGCACGGGCCGCTGCCCAGGGAGACGGTGCTGCTGCTGACGGCGGGTGTGGCCGAGGCTCTCCAGGACATCCACCGCGCCGGGGTCGTGCACCGCGACCTCAAGCCGTCGAATGTGCTGCTCGCCGGCGACGGCCCCCGCGTCATCGACTTCGGCGTGGCGCGCGCCGCGGACGCCGCCGCCCTCACCCACAGCGGTTCCGCGATCGGCACGCCGGCCTTCATGGCGCCCGAACAGGCACTCGGCGGCGAAATCACGGGCGCGGCCGACGTGTTCGCACTCGGCCAGATCGCAGCCTTCGCCGCAACCGGCTCGGGCGCTTTCGGCGACGGGCCCTCGCACGGGGTGCTGTACCGCATCGTGCACGAGGAGCCGCGGCTGAGCGAACTCCCCGACTGGCTGGCCGGGTTGGTGGGGGGCTGCCTGCAGAAGGTGCCGGCGCGGCGACTGACCCCGGCCGATGTCATACGCGTGTGCGCCGCCGCCAATCCGGGGGGAGGACTGCGCCGCGGCGAGAGCTGGCTGCCGGCGTCGGTGGCGGGGCAGCTCGCGGAGCACGTGGCGCGCGAGCCGCAGCCGCTGCCGCCACGGGCGGACACCATGGCACTGCGTATCCCCCGGCAGGGCGCAGTGAGGCAGGGCGGCGCAACACCCGCCCAGGGGGCGACCGGCGGTGCCTTCGGTGCGGCCGGTCCCGGCACCGCGGGGCCTGGCCAGGGCGCATCCGGTGGCGCCTTCGGGGCACCGGCCGCCTTCGGCGCGGCGGCCCCGGGCGGGGATGCATCCGTGGCGCCGCACTCTGCGCCGACCAGTGCCGCCGTCGTGGGGCCCGGGCCGCGTGGCGGTACCAGGCGGCGGGGGCTGGTCATCGGCGGGGCGGTCGTGCTGACCGCGGCCACGGTGACCGGAGCCCTGTTCCTGTCCGGCGTCCTGGGCCCCGGCGAGCGCGTGGATGACGCCGGGGGACAGGCGGGGCAGTCCTCGAGTCCCACGGCACAACAGCAGGCGACCGGTTCCGCTCATCCGTCCGCGTCGCCGTCGAAGAAGCCCAAGGCGAAGAAGACGGCGGACCCGTCCCCGTCCCCGACCCGCACTGCCCCGCCCAGCCCTGCCGATCCGGCCACTTCACCGACGCCGGCCGCATCCCGCAAGCCGACCGCGACGGCCGCCGCCCAGCCGGTGCCCGTCACCTACACCGGAATTCGCATGACGGCCAGCCATGACCTGTACCTGGCCGACAATCCCGTACATTCCAAGGCCGACACGGGCACGAGCGACGAGGACCTCACTTACGCCGTGTACTCCTCGGGTGCCGTCGTGGCCCCCGGCTCCACCAGTCAGAGCCAGATGACCCGCCTGGCGCCCCGCGCCGCGGGGACGCTGGACTCGTGCCTCGCACAGACCGGCAGCGAGAGTTATGTCTGGGTGAAGGACCTTGCCGCCGGCGACCGGCTGTGCGTGATCAGCGGAACCGGTGACGTGGGCCTCATCACCTTCCGTGGCACGGCACCTTCGCCGGACACCGCGGACTACATCACGGTGGACGTCAAGGTGTGGCGTAACGCGGTGGATCCTGTGGGCGGCTGACGGGCCGTCCGCGGTACGGGGGCGAACCGGCGCGGACACGGACCATCGTGGGTCAGCGGAGCAGCAACTGGACGACGGCGACGGTGCCGACCCCCACGACGAGGCTGCGCAAGACTCCGGGACTGAGACGGCGGCCCGCTGCGGCCCCGATCTGGCCCCCGAGGGCGGAACCGACCGCGAGGAGCAGCACCGCCGTCCAGTCGAAGTCCGCGACGGCGAGGAAGAACACGGCGGCAATAGCGTTCACGACGGCGACAAGCACGTTCTTGATGGCGTTGAGGCGTTGCACGCTGTCGTCGAGGAGTATGCCCATCAGGGACATGTAGATGATTCCTTGGGCGGCGGCGAAATAGCCGCCGTAGACACTGGCCAGCGTCAGTCCGGTGAACAGCAGCGGGCCGCCGTCGGGGCGAACGGATCTGCCGGTCGGTTCGCGGCGACGCCGCACCTTTGCGCTGATCCGGGGCTGGAGCACGACCAGAACGAGAGCCAGGCCCACCAGGACCGGCACGATCTTCTCGAATGCCGTGGCGGGCAGGGTCAGCAGGAGCGTGGCGCCGGTGAGACCGCCGAGCAGGGCGCCGGCACTGAACCTCAGGATCCGCCGGCTCTGGCCCCTGAGCTCCCTTCGGAAGCCGATGGCACCGCTGACCGAGCCGGGGATCAGGCCGAGTGCGTTGGAGACCGTGGCGGTGACGGGCGGCAGGCCGGTCGCAAGCAGAACGGGAAAGGTGATCAGCGTCCCGGAGCCGACGACCGTGTTCACGGCGCCGGCGATGACGCCCGCCCCGAAGACGGCGAGCATGTCCGCCGTCGTCATGCTGCGCCTGATTTCACCGGACCGCTGACCATGGGAGTGTCGGCCGCCGCAGCGGGCGGGATGCCGAGATATGCGGTGTTCATGATGCGGAGCATAGAAAGCGAATACTTCGGCGGTAGCCGAAGTGTCACGGGCGATGATCAAGCCGACACGCGGCTGCATCCAGCTGAGATGACGCTGCTGACTTTCGGCCACGGCACCGCTGACGCGGTGGAGATGACACGGCTCCTGCATGGCGCCGCGGTGCGCCGACTCGTCGATGTGCGGACGGCGCCCGGCAGCCGGCACAACCCCGACGCCGGCCGCGATGCGATGTCGCGATGGCTGCCGGGGGCCGATATCGCCTACCGGTGGGAGAAGCGGCTCGGCGGCTGGCGCAAGGCACGGCCGGACACACCTGACACCGCGCTGCGCAACCGCGCCTTCTGCGGGTACGCCGCCCACATGCGATCCCCGGCGTTTCTCTCCGCCATCGCCGACGTGCTCGCCGAGGCGGCCGGCGAACGCACCGCGGTGATGTGCGCGGAGTCGGTGTGGTGGCGCTGCCACCGCAGGATGATCGCGGACTTCCTGGTCCTCGCCCGCGGGGTCCGGGTTCTGCACCTCATGCACGACGGCACGCTGCACCCGCACCTGCCGACTCCCGAGGCGCGTCTGCTGCCCGAACGCCGCCTGCTCGTCTACGACGCGGGCCAACCTCTCCTCCCGGAGTGAGCGGAGCTGTCCGCGGGTCGGCCGACGCCCGTGAGGCCGGGGGCTGATCAGGTCTCGCCGGTGAGCGAGTCCCGCAGCAGCGTGATCAGGTCATCGGGCCCGGCCTGGCCGAGCTCGTCGAATGCGCCTGATCGGCGTCCCAGCAGGACTCCGATCAGGGCCGCCACCACGATCTCGGCCCGCAGCCGCGGCCGGTCCAGCCCTTCGCGGGTGAAACGCTCGAGCAACGGCTCGACCATCCGGGCGTGCAGCGCCGCACGGGCGGCGTCCTGGGCCGCGGGGTCGCTGTACGGCTGGACGGCGACCTGAGTGATCGGGCCGGGCCCGCGGTCGACCCGCTCGAACACTTCGAGCAGCCGGGCCGGGTCCAGCAGGTCGGCCGGAGCCGCGTCGTCCGTGGGGTGCTGCAGCGTGGCGACGTACAGGTGGGTCTTGTTGCCGAAGTAGCGCGCGATGAGTGCCGGGTCCACTCCCGCGCGCTCTCCGATGTCGCGGGTCGTGGTGCGGTCGAAGCCGCGCTCGGCGAACAGCTCGCGCGCCGCCTGGAGCAGCAGTTCACGACTGCGCGCCGCGTCGCGGCGGCGCGCCGGCGGACCGTCGCTCACCGGTCGACCGAGGTGTGTCGCGTGCCGCCCGTCTGGGGCGGCACCGGGCCCGCGTCCGCCTGCTCCGCAGCCCTCTGCGCCGCGGCCAGCACGGTCCGCGTACCGCCGCGATGCGACCGGATCAGGACGTAGCTCAGCAGGGCCATGGCCACCCATACGGCGCAGGCCAGCAGTCCGGCCGTTCCGTAGCCGTCGTTCGAGGGCAGGGCCTGGCCCGCGGCGGTGTGCGCCTGGAGCACCACTGCGCTGAGCGCGCTGCCGGTCGAGTAGCCGATGTACTTCACAACGTGATTGAAACTCATCGCGCTGCCGGTTTCCTGCGCCGGCACCGCGCCGACGATCAGTGCCGGCATGACCGAGACCGTGATCCCGATGCCCAGCCCGGCCAGTGCCATCGTGACGAACACCTGCCACAGGCTGCCGCGGGCGAACACGAAGGACAGCACGGCCACGAGGGAGATCAGGCAGCCCAGCGGCAGAAGCCGGGCGAGCGGGAGGGTGCGGCTCAGGACGCGCACCAGCCGGCCCGCCACCAGGCTGCCGGCCGAGAAGGGAACCAGCACCAGGCCGGTGACGACGACGGAGGCACCGAAGCCGTACCCGGCGCTCGTCGGCGTCTGCACGAAGCGGGTCACCAGCGACATCAGCAGGTACATCCCGACGCCGCCCACCACCGCGGTGAGGTTGGCTGCGAGCACCACCCGGTCCCGGACCAGCCGTACGTCCACCAGCGGATGCGGCGTACGCAGCTCATGGAGGACCCACCAGACCAGCAGCAGGACCGACACGACGGCCAGTACGAGCAGGGGGGCCGACGTCCAGCCCCAGTGGCCGCCCTGGGTGAGGGCGAACAGCAGCCCGGCCATGCCGGCGGCGAGCAGCACGGCGCCGAGCGTGTCCAGCCGGTGCGCCGGGCGCTGCGGCGACGGAGGCAGGACGGCGACCGCGGCAGCGAGGGCCACGGCTGAGGCGATCGCCGCGAACCAGAACCCGGCATGCAGGCCGAGGTACTCCGAGAGCAACCCGGTCACGGGGTAGCCGAGACCGATGCCCGCGGCGGCCGTGAGCGACAGCGTGGCCACCGCCGACCGAGACCGCTCGGGCGGCAGGGCGTCACGCGCGGTGGCCATGGCCAGCGGTGTGAGCCCGATCCCGAGACCCTGCAGCGCCCGGCCCGCGATCAGGGCGCCGAAGCCCAGCGGCAGAGCCGCCAGCACGCTGCCCACCAGCACCGCGACCAGACCGGTGAGGATCACCGTCCGGCGGTGCGGCCCGTCCCCCAGACGCCCCATCGTGGGAGTCGCGACGGCACCCACCAGCATCGTCACCGTCAGCGACCACTGCGCACTCGACATGGAGACGTGGTCCACGGCTGCGATCGTCGGGATCAGCGGAGCGCCGAGGCTGCTGACGATCGCGACCAGCATGCCGAGGGAGATCAGTACCGGGACCAGTGCTCGTTGGGGGTGGGGGGAAGGGGTGCGCGTGGGTTGCACAGAGGGGCCAATCTTGTCATCGAGTGATGTCATCGCTTGATGACATTTTACGCCGCCGTCTCGGCGTTCCGGTTCCGCGAGTGGTTCAGCGCTCGCGGACGACCTGTCTTACGTCGCGTCTCACGTCGGCTCTGACGTCGCGCGGAACTCCGCGCGCACGCCGAGGAGACGTACCGGGCGGTCGTACTCGAACTGCTCCAGCACCGCCAGCGCCGCGCGCTCGATCTCGGCGAGGTCGCTGGTGGGCGTGGGCAGGGTGACGCTGTGTGTCTGCGTGAAAAAGGGGGCGTACCGCACCTTCACCGCGACGCGTTGTGCCGGGCGGCCGTCGTCGGCCACGTCCCGCGCCACGCGTCCGGCCAGGGCGGCGACGTGTTCGGTGATCTCCGAGCGGTCGGTCAGGTCATGCTGGAAAGTGATCTCGCGGCTGCGTGAGCGCGCAACGTAGGGAGCGCCGCTGACTTCGGTCTCACCCGCACCCAGTGCGAGCATCCGGTACCACGGCCCCTGCACCGGGCCGAACCGCGCTGCGAGCTCGTCCGGGTCGGCCCCGGCCAGCTGGGCGACGGTGAGCAGGCCGGCCTCGGCCAGCTTTCTCGCCGTCTTGCGTCCGATGCCCCACAGCGCGTCGGTCGGCCGCTCCGCCATGACGGCCGCCCAGTTGTCCCGGGTGAGGCGGTACGTACCGGCCGGCTTGGCGAACCCGGTGGCCAGCTTGGCGCGCAGTTTGTTGTCGCCGACGCCCACGGAGCAGGACAGCCCGGTCGCGGCCCGTACCGCCTCGCGTATCTCCGCGGCCATGGCCTCGGGATCGTCGGTGCGGGCGCCGAGGAACGCCTCGTCCCAGCCGAGCTCCTCGACGACCACCGGGAACCGGCGCAGCGTGGCCATGAACTCTTCAGATACGCGTTGGTACGCCGGTGGATCCGAGGGCAGGAACACCGCTTCGGGGCAGCGCTTGGCCGCCGTACGCAGCGGCATGCCGGACTGGATGCCGAATGCGCGCGCCTCGTAGGAGGCGGTGGCGACCACCCCTCGCTGGGTGGGGTCTCCGGATCCGCCGACCACCACGGGCCGTCCACGCAACTCGGGCCGACGAGCCACTTCCACCGCGGCGATGAACTGGTCGAGATCGACGTGCAGTACCCAGTCCCTGCCGGACACGCAGTTCAGTATGCGTCTTCGGCCCGTGCCGTGCCCGAGGAAGCGCCCGCCCGTTCCGGAGGAGGATGCGCGGTCGCACGGGCCCAGATCCGTCCGATTTTCGGTCACGACTGTCGCTCGGCCGAACATTTGGCGGCGATTTGGTGTGAGGTGTCCGATAACCGACTATAGGTGCATCCCCCAAGCGTTCTCGCAGCAGGCGTGCGCCCGTACGCCGGGCCGCCGCTGTGCGGGCCGGGTGAGCCGAGGCCAGACCCGCGGGCAGGCGACGGTATCCAGCACGACGAAAGGCGCACCACCCCATGCACGACACCGGAACCGCCTCGCCGTCGGCTCCGGCCCCGGGCGGGGCCACCACGTCCCCGGCCCATGGCCCCGCCTCCCAGACGGGGCACCTTTCCGCCCCCGAGAGGGACGGGGACAGCCGCCACGCCCGGCGCTTCGGGCTTCCGGTCGCCACCGCGCTGGTCATGGGCAACATCATCGGCGGCGGCATCTTCCTGCTCCCCGCATCCGTCGCCCCGTACGGCACCATCAGCCTCGTCGCCTTCGGCGTCCTCACCCTCGGGGCCATCGCGCTCGCGCTCGTCTTCGGGCGGCTCGCCCGGCGCAACCCGCGCACCGGCGGGCCGTACGTCTACGTGCGCGAGGCCTTCGGCGACTTCGCGGGCTTCCTGGCCGCCTGGTCGTACTGGATCACCTCCTGGGTGAGCAACGCGGCACTCGCCGTCACGGCCGTGGGCTACCTGGACGTGCTGCTGCCCCTGCACGGCTCGCCGTGGCTCAAGATGACCGCCGCGCTCGTCCTGCAGTGGCTGCCGGCCCTCGCCAACCTCGCCGGGACCCGCTACGTCGGCGCCGTGCAGCTCGTCTCCACGGTGCTGAAGTTCGTACCGTTGCTGCTGGTCGCCGTCGGCGGACTGTTCTTCTTCGACCCCGACAACCTCGGTCCTTTCCAGGCCACTGAAGACGGCGCGCTCGGCGCGGTCTCCGCGTCCGCCGCGATCCTGCTCTTCAGCTACCTCGGTGTCGAGTCGGCGGCGGTCAGCGCGGGCGAGGTGCGCAACCCGCGGCGCAACGTCGGACGGGCGACCGTCCTCGGCACGCTCGGCGCGGCGCTGGTCTACCTGCTGGGCACCCTGTCCGTCTTCGGCACCGTCGCGCACGACAAGCTGGTCACCTCCAGCGCCCCCTTCAGCGACGCCGTCAACTCCATGTTCGGCGGCACGTGGGGCGGCGCGGTGGTCGCGTGCGCGGCGCTGGTCTCGATCGTGGGCGCGCTCAACGGCTGGACGCTGCTCAGCGCCCAGACCGCGTACGCCGCCGCCCGCGACGGGCTGTTCCCGGCACGCTTCGCGGAGAAGCGCCGCGGCGTGCCGACCTTCGGCGTGATCGTCACGGTCGTGCTCGCCTCGCTGCTGACCGTCTACAACTACACGGCCGGAACGGCCCGGGTGTTCGAGATCCTCGTGCTGGTCACGACCTTCACCGCGACCGTCCCGTATCTCCTGGCGACGGCGGCCCAGCTGTACTTCCTCTTCTCGGGTCAGCGCGACCGGGTCCGCCCGGCGCGCCTCGCCCGGGACGCCGTGCTCGCGCTGGCTGCGTTCGGCTTCTCCATGTGGCTTCTGGCCGGATCCGGTTACTCCGCCGTCTATCAGGGCGTGCTGTTCCTCTTCGCGGGCGTCCTGGTCTACGCGTGGATGTCGGCCCGCGCGGCGCGCTCCTGACGCCTCGGCCTGGCTCAACAGCGGGGTGCCGCCCGGGCGCCCACCGCCAAACCCGTCGTACGCCCGCCAAATACCCGCAACACAACCGGTCTAGACTCTCCCCCGCAACGGCCCGCGTGACCGTTTCCGCAAGCGGGCAGCTCTGCCAGACCCGAAGGGTATTCGGCGCTTTGATACGGATAGATTCAGTCACCAAGCGGTACCCGGACGGCACGGTGGCCGTGGACCGGCTCTCGCTGGAGATACCGGACCGCTCGATCACCGTCTTCGTCGGGCCGTCCGGGTGCGGGAAGACGACGACCCTGCGCATGATCAACAGGATGGTCGAACCGAGCGAGGGCACGATCCTCCTCGACGGTGTCGACATCCAGAAGCAGCCGGTCAACACGCTGCGCCGGTCCATGGGTTACGTCATCCAGAACGCCGGGCTCTTCCAGCACCGCACGATCATCGACAACATCGCCACCGTGCCCCGCATGCTCGGCTGGGGCAAGGAACGGGCGCGGGAGCGGGCCCGGGAGCTGATGGAGCGGGTGGGACTCGACGCGTCGCTCGCCAAGCGCTATCCGTACCAGCTGTCGGGCGGCCAGCAGCAGCGCGTCGGCGTGGCGCGGGCGCTCGCCGCGGATCCGCCGGTGCTGCTGATGGACGAGCCGTTCTCCGCCGTGGACCCGGTGGTGCGCAAGGGGCTGCAGGACGAGCTCCTCCGCATCCAGGAGGAGTTGGGCAAGACCATCGTCTTCGTCACGCACGACATCGACGAGGCCATCAAGCTGGGCACGATGGTTGCCGTGATGCGCACCGGCGGCAAGCTCGCCCAGTTCGCGCCGCCCGACGAGCTGCTGTCCGCCCCGGCGGACGACTTCGTCGAGGACTTCCTCGGCACCGACCGCGGCATCCGCCGGCTGTCCTTCTTCTCCTCCGCCGGGCTCGAGCTGCAGACGGCTCCCGTCGTCGCGGTCGACTCCACCGCCGAGCAGATCGCCGCAAGCAGCACGCCGGACGTGCCCTATCTCCTCGTCACCGACTCCAAAGGCAAGCCGCTCGGCTGGAGCGAGCCCGGCGAACTGACCGCCGGGGACGTGGCGGCCGAGCGACTCCTGCCGTACGGGCGGCCCTTCGAGCACGGCAAGGAATCGCTGCGGGCCGCGCTCGACGGCGCCGTGCTCTCGCCCACCGGATGGGCCGTCGCGGTGGACGGCACCGGGCGGGTCGTCGGCGTCGTGTCGCAGCAGACCATCGGCGAGGCGATCCGCAGCGCCCACGCCGAGGGAAGCCGCACGGACGAGAAGGTCGCCGGATGAACGGCTTCTTCGACATCCCGAGCGACCTCCAGCACAGCTATCTCGGGCTCATCGGGCTGCACCTGCGCGAGGCCCTCCTGCCGGTCCTTGCCGGCCTCCTCGCAGGCCTGCTGATCGCGCAGATCTGCGTGCGGTTCCGCTGGCTGTACCCGCCGGTGCTGTGGGTCACGACCGTGCTGTACGCCATCCCGTCGCTCGCCTTCTTCGTCGTCCTCATCGACTACACCGGGCAGAGCGAGACCACCGTGATGATCCCGCTCGCCGTGTACAGCCTCGTCGTGCTCGTCCCGGCAATCGTCGACGGCGTCCGCTCGGTTCCGCAGGAGACGCTCGCCGCGGCCACTGCCATGGGCTTCGGGCCCGTACGGCGGTACGTCCAGGTGCAGTTGCCGATCGCCGTGCCCGCCATCATCGCCGGACTGCGGGTGGCCACCGTGTCCAGCATCAGCCTCGTCAGCGTCGGCGCCCTGATCGGCAACCAGGGCGCCCTCGGCAATCTGCTCGCGGACGCGATGTTCTACCACCGGCCCGTGCTCGCGGTGAACTCCGTGGTCACCACGGCCGTCCTCGCCATCGTCGTGGACGCGCTGCTGGTTCTCGTACGCGTCCTGCTGACGCCGTGGATGCCGCGCGGCAGCACCCGCAGGAGACCGAAGGCTGCCGAAGTGCCCCGACAGGCAGCGCCCGCCCTGGAGGACGCCGTCCGGTGAACGTACTGAACTTCGTCAACGCCTTCTTCAGCGACAGCTCCCACTGGCACGGCTACGACGGCATCCCGCAGCGCGTCCTCGAACACATCGGGTACTCGCTGATGGCGCTCGGTATCGCGGCCGCCATCGGGCTGCCGGTGGGCCTGCTGACCGGCCACACCGGGCGCGGCGGGAACGCGCTGGCCTTCGTCGCCACCGCCGCCCGCGCGCTGCCCAGCTTCGGCCTGCTCGTGCTGATGTTCGTGCTGCTCGGGCTCGGACTGCTGCCCGTGATGATTCCGCTCGTCGTCCTCGCCATCCCGCCGATCCTGGTGACGACATACGAGGCCGTGCGTTCCGTCGACCCGTCCCCGGTGGACGCCGCGCGGGGCATGGGCATGTACGAGTCCCGGATCCTCTTCCAGGTCGAACTGCCCGTCGCGCTGCCGCTGATCCTGAGCGGTCTGCGTTCGGCGGCCATCCAGATCGTCTCGACGGCCACCATCGCCGCGTACGTCAGCCTCGGCGGCCTCGGCCGCTACATCGTCGACGGCCTCTACCAGCGTGACTACGAGAAAGTGGTGGGCGGCGCCGTCCTGGTCGCGGTGATGGCGCTGGCGACGCTGGCGGTGTTCTGGGCGATCACGCGGCTCGCTGTGTCGCCCGGGGTGCGCAGGAGCGGCTAGACGACGGTGTACAACTGGCCCCGGGCCCGGGGCGGTTCCTCCATCGCCCCGGGCCCGGCGTCGCACTGCTCGAAGGGGAGCCGGCCGTGCCCCGCAAGCCGTGCGGGGCCCCATCTGGGGTCACATTCTCCTCAACTGACCATTGATCGAAGTCAATCGGTAACCAGACTGCGCTTGACTCACCGAGAGGCGGCTGGATTGGATCAGCAAAGGGCGGTTTCAGCACGCCGCCCACTTTGCCCAGGTCAATGCCCCAGTCAACCCCCCTACCCGGAACGGGAATTGTGACTCCTACCGCGAAGAGCAGCAGGTCCAGCACGATGCATCCTGGCGCGGCCGCCGTCGCGCTCGCCGCCACGGCGGCGCTCCTCGCCGGATGTTCGTCGTCCTCCGACAGCAAGTCCGACAACCCGCTTTCGGGAGACAAGGCGAACGGCAGCACCGTCGTCGTCGGCTCGAACAACTTCGCCGAGAGCATCCTGATCGCCGACATCTACGGCGAGGCCCTGAAGGCCAAGGGCATCAAGGTCACCTACAAGCCCAACATCGGCAGCCGCGAGACGACGTACGGTCTGCTCAAGAACGGCACCATCACCGTCCTGCCCGAGTACAACGGGGCGCTGCTGGCCTACCTCGACAAGAAGGCCGCGCCGAAGACGGTCGCCGCCACGACGGACGCCATCAACGCCAAGCTGGACTCCAAGCTGACGCTGCTGGAGCCGTCGTCGGCGCAGGACAAGGACTCCGTCACGGTGAACGCGGAGACCGCCAAGAAGTACAACCTCACCGAGAAGTCCACCATCGGGGACCTCAAGGACATCGCCAAGGACCTGGTTCTCGGTGCCGGGCCGGAGTTCCAGGCCCGGCATCAGGGTCTGCTGGGCCTGAAGTCGGTGTACGGCCTGGAGTTCAAGTCCTTCAAGGCCCTGGACGCGGGCGGCCCGCTGACCGAGGCGGCGCTGCAGAAGAACACGGTGCAGGCCGCGGATATCTTCACCACGGACCCGACCATCGCCAAGGAGAAGTTCGTGGTCCTCCAGGACCCGGAGAACCTCTTCGGGTTCGAGAACGTGCAGCCGCTGGTCTCCAAGTCGGGGCTGTCCCAGAAGGGCGTCGACGCGCTCAACGCCGTGTCGGCCAAGCTCGACACGGAGGCGCTGCTGGACATGGACGCCCAGGTGCAGCTCGACAAGAAGGACCCGCTGGAGGTCGCCAAGGCCTGGCTGAAGTCGGCCGGCCTCGGCTGACGTCCGCACCTCGGACACGAGCGGGAACAGAGCGCAGCGGGTGCCCCCGGAGGCCGGGGGCACCCGAACGTTCTTCGGCCGGGCGGCGTCATAGCGGTGACCGTCTTCGAGAGGACGCCGACATGCCTGCCGTACGTATCGGTTCCCGTTCCGTGCCCTCTGCCGCGCTGATCGGGGCATTGATGTGCGCGACCGCGGCCTGTGGCACCCACTCACCGGCTTCCGTAAATTCCGCTGAGGAGGCCGGGGCGGACGGCGGGCAGGCTCTCACCAACTGGGAGGAGCCCGCGTCGTACACCTACACGCTCAAGTCGAGTGAAGGGGAACGGGCCCTCATCGGAACCTTCCGGGTGACCGTCCGGGACGGCAGGGTGGCGAAGGCGGTCGGCCTCGACGAGAGCGGTCGGCGAGTGGTGAAGCGGTCGCCCGCTGAAGTACCCACCATCGGGGAGCTGCTGAAGGAGCTCGAGCAGGCCCGGCGCGAGAAGGCGCACCGGGCCGAAGCGCAGTACGCGGCCGACGGCCACCCGGTGCGCATCTCGCTGGACTGGGAGGAGAACGCAGTCGACGACGAGGCTGCGTACATCATCAGTGGCTACGAACCGAACAGCCGCTAGGAGTGTCCTGAAGATCTTGGAATCGCGCCCGGCTTGCATCGGTTCATGACGATTGACATTTACTGGCAATCCGGGGCGAGCCGGGTGGTCGGAGCAAGATCTTCATCGGCCTCCTAGTGCTTTCCCCAGCCGCTGACTTCGCCGTATCGCAGTGCCGGCCTCAATGTGCCTGCTGCGACACCCTGTCATGTCGGCTGCGCAACGCGAAGTCCGCCCGCAGGACCCCTCCCGGCCGCAGCAGCTTCTGGTGGACCAGTGGGTTCCGGCCGGGGGACGAGACGACGATGCTGAGATAGCCCTCGGGAAGACCGGCAGCGGCGTACTCCCCGTGTTCGTCGGTCGTGGTCCGCACCAGCTGCCGCCCCTTGGTGTCCATGACGATCACCGCGGCACCGCGGATGGGCTGCTGCTCGGAGTCGTGGACGGTGCCGACCAGCACCGGTACCGGCTCGCCGAAGTGGTGGCGGTGGACCGGGAGGGCGGTGGGTGCCGGCACCTCCAGCGCCGGGTCGTCCACGGGGGGCTCCTCGACCTCCTCCTGGTCGTCGTCGGCGTCACGTCCAGCGGCTCGCCGGTTCCGCAGCCAGGCGTCGAGGCCCATCAGAGCGGCGCCCGCGGCGATCCACGCGCACAGCACCAGGACCGGCTTGAGCACCCCGGCCCCGTCGAAGTAGAGGACTCCGCGCAGGGCGTCGACCGCGTTGGCCAGCGGCATCACCGCGTGCACGTACTGGAAGAAGGCCGGCAGCAGCGGGGCGGGCACCGCGCCGCCACTGGTGGGAATGGACAGCACGATGAACAGGCCCATGCCCACCGCGGGGAAGAACTGCCTGGTGAACGGGGCCACGCCGGAGGCGAAGGTGGCCACGGCCGCGGTGAGCAGGAAGGAGATCGCCATGGCGGAGGGGTCGGCGGGTATGTAGCCCAGCCCGCGGCCGACCAGGTAGCCGATGACGCTGAACAGGGCGGCGACGCCGGCGATGGTCAGCAGCTTCCGGCGCCGGTTGAAGGTCACCGCACGCAGCAGGGTCGTTGCGAGGATGTAGCCGGGAACGCTCCAGGCGATCCCGAAGTAGAGCAGTGTCGCGCCCAGCAGGTCCTTGCTCACGGTGGGCGCCACATCCTCGACCGTGAGCTGCTGATGGCTCCGGGCGGTGAGGTCGGTGAACACATCGCGGAGCTTCTGCTCGAGCGACATGCCGTTGGCCTTGGCCACATACAGCACGGGGTTCCGGCCGTGACCGGCGAAAGCCGCCGCCGCATCCCTGTCCAGCACCGCCTGCCGGGCCGCCCGTGCGTCGGCGACCGGGTGGACGTCGAACCCGCCCGGGTACTGCTGGTGAAGGGCACTGTCGACCTTGCGCTCGACGGCCGGATCGGCCACCACCACCTTCACGTGGTGCGGCTGCGGTGCGTGCAGGGCGGGGGCGAAGCAGAACAGGAAGCCGAGGAAGAGAGCCAGAGGAAACCACAGCGCCTCGGCCAGCGTCCCGGCCACGGACGGGCCCGGCGGCCGCTCGGTCTGTTCTGCCATGGGCCCTCCTTGGGCTGCTGGAACCTGGGCTGCCGGATCGAGCCGGTCCTTGCCGGCCGGCAGCACGAAGTGCCCATCATAGGCAACCTTGCAGTACTGCATTTTTGCAGTACTGTAGTTAGTGCCGTAGTTATCCTGGCGGCCGATCCGGGGAGCGTGACCAGGGCATGACGACGAGCCCTTCGAACGGGCTGCGTGAGCGCAAGAAGCAGGCGACCCGCATGGCCCTGCAGAGCTCGGCAGTGGACCTCTTCCGCCGGCACGGCCCGGACGCGGTCACGGTGGAGGACATCTGCGCGGACGCCGGCGTATCTCCCCGCACCTTCTTCAACTACTTCTCGACCAAGGAAGAGGCCGTCTTCCTCCTCGAGGAGGGCACCCCGGCCCTGCTCCGGCAGCGAATCATCGACCGCCCCGCGGCCGAGACCCCGCTGGAAGCGATCCACGCGGTGCTCGCCGATCGCCTGGGTGAGCTCACCACGGGCGAGATCCTGCTGGGACGCGGAGCGCTGCTGCGCGAGCGCCCCGAACTGCTCCCGCGTATCGCCCAGACGAACCGCGCGGTCGAGGACGCCGTCATCGCAGCGGTGGCGGTACGCACCGGCCTGCCGGAGGGCGACCTCTACGTCCGTACCACCGCGGCGGTCGCCTTCGCCGCCCAGCAGGCAGCCGTCGCCTGCTGGCAGCCCGGCTCGGGCGACGACGCGGTCGCCCTGCTCGACAGGGCGGTCGACCTGGTCTCCAACGGGCTGCCCTGGAAGCCGCCGACCCGCTGAGGGAGACCTCACACGCTGCGGTAACCAAGGCCGCGGTGACTCAGGCTGAGGTGACTGCGACAGCGGGAAGTATGACAGCGTGGCACGGCAAGACCTATGAGGTGACACGGCAACGCCTGTGAGATCGGGGGAGCAATGTCCATGCGGTGGGGCCTGATCGTCGAAGAGACCGTCGGGATGGGCGACAGCAAGACGTATTCGGCAGAGGTCTTGGAGCACTTCACGGGCACGCGCGAGGAGGCTTTGAGCCGCCTGGAGGCGCGCGCCCGTTCCTACGCGGCCCGGCATCCGGCAAACCCCGTGAGCACCCGGCTGTACCGGACCAGCGAGGGCTTTCTGCTGGTCAACGAGGGTTCCATGCGTGGCTATGGCTGTCGTTTCTCCGTCGCTGAACTGCTCTACGACAGCGTGGAGGAGCGGCAGGCGGCAGCGGCCGCGCGCGAGGCGGAGCGGCAGCAGCGCGCCGCTCAGAAGGCCGCAGACAAGGCGGCGAAGCGTGCTCAGCGGAGGTTTCCTTGGCGCTGAGAGGGCGCTGAGGGCGCAGCACGCCCCGGACCGGTCCGCTCAGCCCCGACACGGCCTTGGAACCGCCGAGTTGCAGCAGCATCGGCAAGGTGCCCGGCAGCTCGCTAGGCGCTTCGGAAGCGGCGGATGATCAGGTACATCTCGCAGCCGAGGCAGTAGCCGAAGGCAGCGTTCAGGAAAGCCGCGGCGAGGGCCAGTGCGGTGGCGGCCAGGCCGAGCCACTCGGCGCCTGCGAGGTAGCCGACCGTGCCGACGAGACCGAAGCCGAAACCGACGCCCTGCGCGAAGCGGGGCGGCCGGGCGTCCTCCAGCTCGCGCGGCGGGGCGAGCCTGGGCCGGACGGCGACGCGGTACAGCCAGCCGTACGGGGAGTACTGCAGGCCGCTGAACGCCCCGACCGCGAAGACCGCGGTCTGTACGGCCAGCAGGACGCCACTGCCGGTGATCAGCACCGCGCAGAGGACGAGTGTGGTGAGCGTGGCGGCGAAACGGGGGCCGCGCGGGTCGATCTGCATGAGCGGGACTCCGGGTGGAGGGGAGGATGGCGATCGGGCCGAAGCAGGTGTCAGCGACAGCGGCAGGCCGTGACCCGGCAGAGGTCGACCACGCGACGCGTGGTCAGCCGCAGTGGCCGGGGCGGGGAGTCCATGGCCGTCATGGTAGCGGCGCGGTATCGAGCGGTCGATGGCCGGATAGCGCGCACGGTTCGCGACCGTGCGGGTTCGCTGGGTTCGCAGGGTGGAGAGTTCGGAGGGCTCAAGGGTCGTGGAGACTGGACGTATGACCGGGTTGGTGGTGTGTGTCGCGGTGCTCGTTCTGGCGAGTGTCTTCGGGCTGGTGCGGAGGGCGCGCAACGGCCGGGTCCGGGAGCGGACCGGCGACGGTGTGGTGAGCCTGTCGGCGGCGGAGCTCGGCGCCGAACTGGGGGAGCGGGTGACGCTGGTTCAGTTCTCCACCGCCTTCTGCTCGCCTTGCCGGGCCACGCGTCGGCTGCTGACGGAGGTCGCCGGGACGGTGCCGGGAGCGGCGCACGTGGAGATCGACGCCGAGGCCCGCCTCGAACTGGTCAGACGGCTGGACATCCTGCGCACACCGACCGTGCTGGTCCTCGACCCGCACGGCCGGGTTGTCGCGAGGGCGTCCGGGGAACCCAGGCGTGCCGACGTGATGACGGCCGTCGGCAAGGCGACCGGGGTATCCGCGGTCCCGTAGTGGTCAACTCGCTGCGAAGCAGGGTTCGTTGTCCGGTCCCTGGTCGGGTTGGATCCGCAGACCGAACTTATTCGCAGCCACTGGCAGCCCGGACCAGCGAGACCAGCGACGCCAGCGACTCCTCGGGGCCTTGTCCCGAGGTGTCGACCACGATGCGCTCCCGGGCCCACGGCTCGTACTCCCGGTCGACGACCTGCTGCCAGTCGGGCAGCGGCAGATCCGGAATGTCGACCGACCGCGAGATCACGCGCCGCCGGTGTTCGGCCGGATCCGAGCAGACCACCTCCACTTCGACGGCAGGCACACCCGCTCTGGCGCCTGTGTCGCGCCAGGCGTCGCGCGTGACGGCCAGCGGATTCACCGACTCCGCGATCACGGTCAGGCCCTGCCGCAGATGCTCCTCTGCCAGGGCGTATCCGACGACGTAGCCGGCAGGCCCCACGGGGTGCCGGGCCAGGCCGGAGCGGACGATCGCCTGCTCGATGGTGTCGATCCGCAGGTGGACCGCGCCGAGCCGCGCGGCCAGCAGGCGTGCGAGGGTGGTCTTGCCAGTGCCTGGCAGACCGCCGATGACGATGAGCATGCCGCCATCCTGCCGCGAATCGTCCGGGCACCTGGTGGAAAGGGCGCCGGCGCCATCACTCCGTCCCTGTCGTGTGCCGCGCCAGGCCGGCGCGCAGCCCGGTCAGACGGGCGATCTCGGCGTCGAGGGCCGCCAGCCTGCGGTGCACGATCCCGGCGCCGGGGCCGTCCGAGCGGCCGTCGCACCGCCGCCGTGGCTCGTCGACCAGCAGTTGGATGCGGTCGGCCACACTGCGCAGGTCCTCCACGGTGAGCCCGAGGGCCAGCAGCTCCCGGATCACCCTGACCCGGGCCACCTCGGCCGGACCGTACTCGCGCTGCCCGGCGGCCGTACGCGGCGGCGGTGGCAGCAGACCGCGCTCCTCGTAGAACCGAAGCGCACGTGGCGTCGTGCCCGCTGCTGCCGCCGCATCCCCGATCCGCATCCCGGTTCCTCGCCTCAACCCGTGCCGCGCCGCTGTCTGCCGCGAAAGGCGCCGGCGCCGCGCCGGCGTGGATCAGCCTGGGGGGAGTTCCACGACGACGGTCCCGGTGTGCCGCCCCTCGAACAGTTCCTGCAACGCCCCGGGCGCGCGATCGATGCCCGGGATCCGCACATACGGGAAGACGATCTCACGCGAGCGCAGCCATTCGCCGAAGCGCTTGTTCCACTCCTGCGTCACCTCGGGGAGGTTCGTGCTGCTGAATCCGCGCAGCGTGACGCCCCGTGTGACGATCCGGAAGGTGTCGATCTCCGCCGGTGCGCTCGCGCCGTCGCGCTCCGGCGAAAGCTGCCCGGAGAGCGCGCCGACCAGCACGAACCGTGCGCCGCGGCGTGCTGCGCCGACGGCCGCGGTCAGCTGCTCGCCGCCCACCTGGTCCAGCAGCACGTCGATGCCGTCCGGCGCGGCGGCGGCCAGCTGTTCGGCGAACGGGGCGGGGCCCGGCACCACCACCGCGTCGTAGCCGAGTTCGGTCCGGAGCCGTTCGGCTTTGTGCGGCGAGCGGGTGCTGCCGACGACCCGTCCGGCGCCCAGCAGCCGGGCCACCTGTCCCGCCAGGGTCCCCACGGCTCCCGCGGCTCCGGTGACGAGGACCGTGTCGCCGGGCTGGAGGGCGGCGAGCTCGGTGAGCCCGGCGTACGCGGCCGCCCCCGATGACAGATGGGCCACCGGGTCCGGCAGCGCATCGCCGAGCGGTGCGCATTCCGCCTCGGCCACCAGGGCGTGCTCGCGCCAGCCGAGCAGGTGCGTGACCTCGTCACCGGGGCGGAGCCCGCTGCCGGGGCCGACGGCGACGACCTCGCCGACGGCCGGCCCGAACAGCGCGTCGCCCACGCGGACAGGAGGCAGCGGCACGCCGTCGGCCACGCCGCCGATGAGCGTGCGCAGCCCCGGGAAGACGAGGAAGTACCGGTTGCGGACCACGACTTGGCCCGGTCCGGGCGCGGGCAGCGGCGTCTCGACGACGCCGAGGTCTTCGGGCCCGGGCAGCTGATCGGGTGCGTTGACGAGCCGGATCTCTCGGGTCACGGGCGGCGGTACGGCGGTCATCTAGCGGGTCCTTTCCACAGCCGGGATACGACGGGCGGAGCGTCGCGTCGCCGCAAGCTAATCCCTGACGTACGCGTCAGGGGCAAGGCGGCCTCAGGAGGCAGGGGACGGGTGGCCCCTGCCCGGGGACATGAGTTCGCAGAGAGGCCGCCGGAGTATCCAGTTCCGGGATGGGGAGCCACCGGCGCCCCCCATCCGTCCCGTTGACACCTCTCGTGGCACGTGCTTGCATCCCCGCATGCCGTCGCCGGAGCCCCTGACAAGTCGCCGTGCCGTGGACCTGGTTCGCGTCGCCGCCGCGCTGTGTCGGGCGTCCGGCTGATCACGCGCTTGCCCGCTGCTCTCCCCAACTGTCGCTGCAGGCAGTTGCATTGCGTCGGTGAGCCCGGCTTCTGAACGCCTGTGGCCCGACGCTGTTGCGCGTCTGCCCTGCTCACTCCACTCATGACGAGGACCGCCATGCCTTCACCCAGCCCTGTCGGCCGACATGACGAAATCGCCTACGACCGCCGCAGACTGCGTCAGTGGCTCGCTGGTGAGGCCCGGGCGGACGGGATCTCCCGCCGCCGGCTGCTGACCCTGCTGGCCGCCACCGCCGCCGCGACCACGCTCCCCACGACGCCCCAGGCGCACGCCGCCGACCCGACGATCGTCAAGCCGCTGCCGCCGGAGTGGTTCATCCAGCGTGGCACCAACGCGGAGACCCGCTGGGAGGCACTGCGGGGCACCGGCCACCACACCCCCAACGAGTTGTTCTTCGTCCGCAACCACACCGCAACGCCTGTTCTGGACGCCGCGGACTGGCGGCTGAGGCTGTGGGGCGACGGGCTGCGCGCTACACCCGCAGAGGACAGCCCGGTGGAGTTCGGGTACGACGATCTGCGCGCCCTGCCCGCTGTCACCCGCACCGCGTTCGTCGAGTGCGCCGGAAACGGCCGCAGTTACTACACGACACAGCAGGGTGAGACGGTCACCGGCACCGCATGGACGCTGGGGGCGATCGGTGTCGCGCGCTGGCGCGGGGTGCCCCTGGCCGACGTGCTGCGCAAGGCCGGTCTTTCCCCGTACGCCGTGGACGTGCAGCCCCGCGGCCTGGACGCCGAATACCTCAGTGGCGGCGAGAGCCTGGGACGGGTGCGCCGTCTGCTGCCGCTGGCCAAGGCGCTGGACGACGTCCTGCTGGCGTACGAGATGAACGGCGAGCCGCTGCCGTACGACCACGGGTATCCGGTGCGGGTCCTGGTGCCCTCGTGGGTGGGGATCGCGTCGATCAAGTGGGTCGGTGACATCGAGGTGTCCGCGCAGCCGCTGTACTCGCCCTGGAACACCACCTTCTACCGGCTGTTCGGCTCGGCCTACCCGGAGGGCGGGAGCGCGCCGCTGACGCGGCAGACCCTGAAGAGCGCGTTCGAGCTGGCGAGCGGGGCCACGTTCACGGCAGGGGAGGGGCAGGTGCTCCACGGACGGTCGTGGTCGGGGGCGGGCGCCATCGCCCGGGTCGACGTGAGCACCGACGGCGGGACGAGCTGGCGGCCCGCGCGCCTGCACGACCGGCCGCGCGCCGGCACCTGGACCCGCTGGTCGGCCGACTGGAAGCCCGACGCCCCCGGCGCTACCCACATCCTGGCCCGCGCCACCGACACGGCCGGGCGCACACAGCCCGACACCGCGGTGCCCAACACCCAGGGGTACCTGTTCGACGCGGTCGTCAGGCATCCGGTGACCGTGGTCTGAGGACGACCGCCGACGGCATCTCAGCCCGGCCCCGGAGGGGAAGGGGCCGGGTTGAGGCACCATTGACCACTCGACCTGCCCGCGGCCCACTCAGCGGCCTGTGACACGGGCGGCTGCGACAGAACGCCGTGACAGGCCAAGGCCACGGTAGAGGTGGACGGCCGCGGTGTTCCAGCTGTCGACCATCAACGCGGCCATGCCGTGCTCGGCGACGAGACTGTCCAGAACGAGGCCGCACCCAGCCCGGCAGATGCCTCGTCCACGGCCTGTGCTGCGGTGGCGACGCCCGCAAGGAATCTGACGTCCGGCGCGCTCCAGGCGTCGGCGGCACACGCCAGGAGCGCTCCGGACGCATCGCGGGCCGGCATTCACCTGCGTGTACCAGCGGCACGGCGGACCGCGGAAGGCGTCGGGGGTCGGCCGGGGCGTGCCGACCCTGCCCGTCCCCGCATCGGCCACACTCACCGGGCGCGGCCGTCGACGCTGATGGATAGTGGTGGTGGAACGACGCCCCAGGCAGCACCCCGCCGCAACACCGGAGGCCCGATGTCCGCTGCACGGTCGATGACCGCGCTCACCGGCGTTGCGTTGCTCACCATCGCGCTGGCGGGCTGCGAGCGGTCGGCGCTTGGCCTGATCAACGCGCAGAACGGGACCCAGTACGGCGAAACCATCTCGAACCCGGTGATCGGCGGGTGCCACCATTTCCGCCAGGGCGTGGCCCGAGTCGAGAACCACACGCTGAACGACATCATCCTGTACCAGACCGACGACTGCACCGAGCCCAGCTTCGGGGAAAGCAGCTACGTGGGCACGACGCTGGCGGCCAACGTGGTCCGCTCGACCGGACTGTGGCGCAGCTACACGATCGTGGGCCGCTGACGAATCGTCAGCCGCGGTGAGCCGGGAATACCGGCCGCGCATCGTGTGGAGCCGCCGGCCGCGCTTGCGGAGCCGACCTCCGGAGCCGGTCGGCAGTACGCACAGCTCGGGGTGGGGAGGCGCCGTCCTCATGACCTCTCGGACGAGACGCCCGGGCCCGGAGCCCATGGGCATGGACGCCTTCCGTGCGTTGTACGAGCAGTTGCGGGACCAGGCCTGGGGCGGTCCCCATGACCGGCGCGGGGCACTCGGGCACCTGACAGCCGAGCGTGTGGTGGCCGCCGCAGCCGAAGTCCGTACCGGCCGGACGGTGTCTCTCGCCGCACCCATCGAGACGCGGGCCGGCCCGGACAACCCCGACCCTGCGGAGCATCGGATGACCGGACCGGCTCCTGGGGAACGCACGGACCACGGTCTTCACTTCGCTCGCGACAGGTTCGCGATGAACGTGCATGGAGACGCCGACAGTCATCTCGACGCACTCTGCCACGTACTGTTCGACGGCCGGCTCTACAACGGGCTTCCGGCAAGCAGCGTGACGCCGGACGGCGCCGGTTCTCTCTCGCTCGACGTGGTCCGGGACGGCGTCGTCGGCCGCGGTGTGCTCCTGGACATCCCGCGGTCGCGGGGCGTGCCGTGGCTGGAGCCCGGCGACCATGTGACGGCCGGCGACCTCGCAGCCGCCGAGACGGCGCAGGGGACCCGCGTCGGCCCCGGGGACCTGCTGCTCGTGAGGGTCGGGCACCGCCGTCGGCGCCGCGAACTCGGACCGTGGGACTCCGCGCGCGCCCGGACCGGCCTCCATCCGACGGCCATGCGGTTCCTGGCTGAACGGCAGGTCGCCCTGCTGGGGGGAGACGGGAACAACGACACCGCCCCCAGCGCGGTGGCGGAGGTCGCCTTCCCCGTGCATGTACTGGCGATACAGGCCATGGGGGTGCACCTGATGGACTACCTGCAGTTCGAGGAACTGGCCCCGGTGTGCGAACAGAACGGCCGCTGGACCTTCCTCTGTGTCGTCGCACCACTGCGGCTGCAGGCGGCCACGGGCTCTCCGGTGAATCCGATCGCCGTTCTGTGACCGACCCCGGCCAGGCAGGGGCCCTCGGGATGCCGCGTGCGGAAAGGGCGGATACGTTCGGATAAGCGGAATGTTTGCCTCGGCTCCGCGCTGCGGAGTGACGGGCCCGAGAATCGACATGACCGTGAGCCCGAGGACGGTGGCCGCCATGGGCGACTCTCCCCACAACGACGTCATCATCATCGGTACCGGCGCCGGCGGCGGCACGCTCGCCCACCGGCTCGCACCTTCCGGGAAGCGGATCCTCATCCTCGAACGCGGGGACTACCTCCCGCGCGAACGGGACAACTGGGACTCCACCGCCGTGTTCGTCAAGGGCAAGTACCGGGCCCCGGAGTTCTGGTTCGACAAGCACGGCAACGCGTTCCCGCCCGAGGTCAACTACTACGTCGGCGGAAACACGAAGTTCTACGGCGCCGCCCTCTTCCGGCTGCGCCCGGAGGACTTCGGCGAGATCCGGCACCACGACGGCCTCTCGCCGGCCTGGCCGATCCGTTACGAGGATCTGGAGCCGTACTACACCCAGGCCGAGCACCTCTATCTGGTGCACGGCCGGCACGGTGAGGACCCCTGGGAAGGGCCGGTGAGCGCGCAGTACGCCTATCCGCCCGTCGAGCACGAGCCGCGTATCCAGCAGCTGAGCGACGACCTGGAGAAGCGCGGGCTGCACCCCTTCCACCTGCCCATAGGCGTGAATCTGAGCCAGGACGAGAACGGGCGGGCGACGCACTCGAGTGTCTGCATCCGCTGCGACCGGGTGGACGGCTTTCCCTGCCTGGTGCGGGGCAAATGCGATGCCCAGGTGATCTGTGTGGAACCCGCCCTTCGGCATCCCAACGTAGAGATGATCACCAATGCCCAGGTCGTCCGTCTGGAGACGGACCCCACAGGTCGCACGGTCAGCACCGTGGTCACTCGGCATGCCGACGGCTCCGAGGCCCGGTACACGGCAGACGTGGTGGTCGTGGCCTGCGGGGCGGTCAACTCCGCGGTCCTGCTCCTGGCCTCCGCCGACGACCGGCATCCCCGGGGGCTGGCCAACAGCTCCGACGTCGTCGGCCGGTTCTACATGCGGCACAACAACATGGCTCTGATGGCCGTGTCGAAGGAACCGAACGACACCCGCTTCCAGAAGACCCTCGCCCTGCACGACTGGTATTTCCGCGCCGATGACTGGGACTACCCGCTCGGCGGAATTCAGATGCTCGGCAAGTCGGACGCCGAGCAGATCCACGGCGAAGCCCCGCGCTGGGCCGGAGCGGTGGCCCCTGACATGCCCTTCGAGGTACTGGCCCATCACGCCGTCGACTTCTGGCTGTGCGGCGAGGACCTGCCGCTGCCGGACAACCGCGTCACCGTGGACGGCGACGGCGCCATCCATCTGGCGCTGGACGAGCGGAACAACATCGCCGGCCTCGAGCGGTTGCGGCACAAACTGCAGAGCATGCTCGGTCACCTGGGCATGCACGAGCACCATCTGCTGTCCCACAGCATCTATCTGCACAAGGGCATGCCGATCGGAGCCACCGCGCACCAGGCCGGCACCGTGCGATTCGGCCACGACCCGGCCTCGTCGGCCCTGGACGTCAACTGCAAGGCGCATGACCTGGACAACCTGTACGTGGTCGACACGAGCTTCTTCCCGAGCATCGGCGCGGTCAATCCGTCACTGACGGCCATCGCCAACGCCCTGCGGGTGGGAGACCACCTCGTGGAACGGCTCAGCTGACCGCCGGACGCACGGCTGGTCCGGCCGGGCGAAGAATGCTGCTCCGCGCGGCGCAACACCAGATCGTCGGAGCCCACGGCCGCTGCGCCGGGTGATTCCGTGGCGCTCCGGGGCCGACGACGTCGTGGCCCGGCGGACACTGCGTCACGCAGCGAGGAGAGCCGATCGTGAATTCCACCGAAGGCGCGCCCCAGGGCGTGATTCCGACGCAGCTCCTGCAGGGGCAGAAAGCGCTTGTCACCGGTGCCAACTCCGGAATCGGCATGGCCACCGCCGTCGCGCTGGGCCGGGCAGGCGCCGACGTGGCCGTGAACTACGTCGCAGACCGGACGGCCGCCGAGAGAGTGGTCGACGAGATCGCCACGTTCGGGGTCCGCGCGGCGGCATACGAGGCCGACGTGTCCCAGGAGGACGCGGTCGTCGGGATGATGAACCGGATGGTCGAGGAGTTCGGAACCATCGACATCCTGGTCGCCAACGCCGGGCTGCAACGGGACGCCCCGTTCACCGAGATGACCCTCGCCCAGTGGCAGAAGGTTCTGGACGTCAATCTCACGGGTCAGTTCCTGTGCGCCCGGGAGGCCACCAAGGAGTTCCTGAGGCGCGGCGTCGTCCCCGAGGTCTCGAGCGCGGCGGGAAAGATCATCTGTATGAGCTCCGTCCACCAGGTCATCCCGTGGTCCGGGCATGTGAACTACGCCTCCTCCAAGGGAGGCGTGCAGATGATGATGGAGACCCTGGCGCAGGAACTCGCGCCGCACAAGATCCGTGTGAACGCGGTCGCTCCGGGAGCCATCAAGACGCCGATCAACCGCAGCGCCTGGGAGACGCCGGAGGCCCGGGAGGACCTGCTGCGGCTGATTCCGTACAAGCGCATCGGCGACCCCCAGGACATCGCCCATGCGGTCGTCGGCCTCGCCTCCGACCTCATGGACTACGTGGTGGGGACCACCCTCTACGTCGACGGAGGAATGACGCTCTTCCCCGGCTTCTCCACCGGCGGCTGATCCGGGCCCAGATTTCCTAGCCGCTCCCGAGCAGCGAAGGCGCGCATGCACACCATGTATCACCTGCTGGCGGACGCACCGGCACAGCTCCTTCCGGCCCGGCAGCTCATGGCCTTCACCCTCGCCTCCCACATTCTCCTGGTACCCATGGGCGTGGCACTGCCGCTCATCACTCTGGTGATGCACTACCGCGGTCTGCGCCGGGACGACCCGGCCGCCCTGCTGCTGGCGCGCCGCTGGTCGGCCGTCATGGCCGTGCAGTTCGCGGTGGGGGTGGTCACCGGCACCGTGCTGTCCTTCGAGTTCGGCCTGCTCTGGCCGGGGATGATGGGCCGGTGGGGGGACGTCTTCGGTATCGGCTTCGGCGTCGAGGCCTGGGCGTTCTTCCTCGAAGCGGTCCTCATCGCCATCTATCTGTACGGCTGGCGCAGACTGCCGCCGCGCGCCCACTTCCTTCTCGGACTGCCGCTGCCGGCCGTCGCGCTGCTGGGTGCGTTCGGGATCCTGGCCGCCAACTCGTGGATGAACACCCCGCGAGGCTTCTCCCTCGACGCGGCCGGCAATCCCGTCGACGTGAACATCTGGAAAGCCGTCTTCACCCCGATGTTCGGGCCGCAGTACTGGCACTTCGTCGTGGCCATGGTGCTGACGGCGGGCTATGTGGTCGCCGGCGTCTACGCCGTCGGCTGGCTGCGCGGCCGCCGGGACCACTACCACCGGCTCGGCTTCACCGTCCCCTTCACCATCGCCGCCGTGCTCACCCCCGTGCAGTTCTTCCTCGGGGACTTCATCGCGCGCTCGGTCTTCCACAAGCAGCCGGTGAAGTTCGCCGCCATGGAGATCGTCTGGAACACCGACACCCATGTGCCGGAGTACATCTTCGGCCGACTGCACCCCGATGGCAGGATCTCCGGCGGCATCAGGATCCCGCAGTTCGACTCCATCCTGGCCGGGTTCTCTCCCCGCACCCAGGTGACCGGCCTGACCTCGGTGCCGGCGAGCGACCGGCCCACGGCCACCGAGGCCACCATCGCGCACTGGGCCTTCGACGCCATGGTGGTACTCGGTTCCCTGCTCGTCCTCCTCGCCCTCTGGTACGGCTTCGTGTGGCTCCGCCGCCGGGGGCTGCCGGCGTCCAGGTGGTTCTACCGGAGCGCGGCGTGCGCGGGCGTCGCCTCGCTCGTCGCCGTCGAGTGCGGCTGGGTCGCCACCGAGGTCGGACGCCAGCCCTGGATCGTCTACCAGAACATGCGGGTTGCCGAAGCGGTGACGTCGACCCGCGCCGCGAGCCTGTGGACCATGTTCGGCCTGGTGATCGTGGTCTACGTGTTCATCTTCGGCTCGTTCGTCGTCGTGCTGCTCAAAATGCGCACCCGATGGCGGCTCGCCGACGCACAGCCAGAGACCCGCGCCGAGGCCGAGGCCCCGGAGGCGCACACCCCGTACGGGCCACGCTCACTGTCTTCGGCCGGTGAACCACCGGCCTCCGGAGCCGGGCCTGCTTCCACCAAGGACGGCACGTCATGATGGCCGACCTCATCGCCGTGGTCCTGGTGATCGTCGTGGCCGCCTACGCGTGTGCCGGCGGCACCGACTACGGAGCCGGGATCTGGGATCTGACCGCCGGCGGAGCGGACCGGGGCAATCGCCCCCGATGGCTGATCGACCACGCCATGGCCCCCGTGTGGGAGGTCAACAACGTCTGGCTGATCTTCGTCCTGGTCATCATGTGGACGGGATTCCCCACGCTCTTCCAGACGGTGTTCTCCGCGATGTGGCTCCCGCTGGCCCTGGCCGTCGTCGGCATCGTCCTGCGCGGCGCCGGCTTCGCCCTGCGCAAGCCCACCCGCCGTATCGCCGGGCGACGCCTCTACGGCGCCGTGTTCGCCGTGTCCTCGCTGCTCACGCCCTTCTTCCTGGGGGCCGCCGTCGGCGGCGTCGCCTCCGGACGGGTGGCCCCCGGGACGCCCGCCGCGGCCGACGCCTGGTCCAACCCCACCTCGATCCTCTTCGGCCTGCTCGCCATCGCCCTGACGGCCTTTCTCGGAGCCGTGTTCCTGGCCGGTGACGCCCGCCGCTTCGACGCACCCGATCTCGACCGTTACTTCCGGCGGCGGGCGCTCGGCAGCGCCGTCGTCCTCGCCGCGCTGGCGGTGATCATGCTGTTCGTCACCCGAGGCGACGCCCCCCACGTGTGGCACGGGCTGACCCACGGCGTGGGACTCTTTTTCATCATCGTGTCCGCGGCGAGCACCCTCGCCACCGGATGGCTGCTGACGCGCGCATCCGGCTCCTGGTCGCGGGTCACGGCCGTCTGCGCCGTCGCGGCGGCCGTCATCGGCTGGGGCATGGCGCAGCGCCCGTACCTCATCCCTACTTCCCTCACCGTGGCCGACGGGGCAGGCGCTCCCACCACCCTGCGCTGGCTGGCACTGGTCACCCTGGTCGCGGTGGTGCTCGTCGGCCCGGCCGTCGCCCTGCTGTACTGGCTCGACACCCACGGCGAGCTGGAGCCGCTCACTGACAGCGATGTGCGGCGCGGCGGTAGCACTGGCGACGGCGGAACGGCCGACGCCAGCTCTCCGCCGGGCTAAGCAGCGCCCTGCCGCACCCGGTTCAGGCTCGCGTCCAGGGTGATGGCCGCATCGATGAGCGCCAGATGCGTGAAGGCCTGTGGGAAGTTGCCCAGTTGATGTCCTGTGAGGCCGATCTCCTCCGAGTACAGGCCCAGATGGTTCGCGTAGGTCAGCATTTTCTCCAGCACGAATCTGGCCTGCTCGGGCCGGCCGGCCCGAGCCAGGGCGTCGACGTACATGAAGGTGCACAGGGAGAACGTGCCTTCGGAGCCCCGCAGTCCGTCGGGTGACGCCTCGGGGTTGTACCGGTAGACCAGGCTGTCGGAGACCAGCTCCCGGTCCATCGCGTCCAGCGTGGACGTCCAGTACGGGTCGTCGGGGGTGATGAAACCCACCGTCGGCATCCGCAGCAGCGAGGAGTCGAGCACATCACTGCCGTAGTGCTGGACGAACGCCTTGCGGTCCGGGTCCCACCCCTGGGTGAGGACCTGTTCGTAGATCCTGTCCCGCTCGCTGTTCCAGCGGCCGATCTCGGCGGGCCGGCCGTTGGAGGCCGCGAGCCGCAGGGCGCGATCGAAGGCCACCCAGGACATCACACGGCCGTAGGTGAAGTTCTTCCGGCCGCCACGGGTCTCCCACAGGCCCTCACCCGGCTGGTCCCAGTGGTCGACGAGCCACTCGAGGAGTGTGTGCAGCGAGGCCCAGCCACGGTGGTCCAGTTGGATGCCACGCTCATGGGCGAAGTAGATGCTGTCCAGTGCCTCGCCGTAGATGTCCAGCTGCAGCTGGGACGCTGCGCCGTTGCCGATGCGCACCGGGGCGGAGCGCTCGTAGCCCTCCCAGTGGTCGAGGACCTCCTCGACGAGGTCGGAGGAGCCGTCGACCCGGTACATGATGTTCAGTGGCCCCGAATCCCCCTCAGAGCCGGCCTTCTCTTGCACCCGGTCGCGCAGCCAGCCGATGAACGCCGCCGCCTCCTCCTTGAAACCGAGGCCCAGCAGGGCGTACACCGAGAACGACGCGTCGCGGATCCAGGTGAACCGGTAGTCCCAGTTCCGCTCGCCCCCCAATTGCTCCGGGAGTCCGGTCGTCGGGGCGGCCACCAGGGCGCCGCTGGGCGCGTAGGTCATCAGTTTCAGCGTCACCGCGGAGCGCTCCACCGCCCCCCGCCATCGGCCCACGTACCGGGACTGGCCGAGCCAGGACCGCCAGTACCGGACGGTGTCGTCGAAGAGCGTCTGGAACTCGGCGACGCGGATCTCGCGCGGCGGTCCCTCGGAGGCCGACTCCATGACCATGCCCCGCTGCTGCCCGGCGGACAGCGGCAGGGAGAGGTGCACATCGTGATCACCCGTGAGGATGTTCACCAGCCGTTCGTCTTCTGGCTCGCGGACCGGGTGGACGGTGAGTTCCAGCCCTCCCGCGGCGAACACGGCACCGTGGTCGGTGAGGTCCAGCTTGTGCGGTATACGGCCGTAGTCGAACCGGGGGGCGATGTCGACCTCGAAGGTCATGGAGCCGCGCACGCACCGGAACATGCGTGCCAGACGGTGCCGGGGGGTCGCCGTCACCCCGGTCACCGGCATGAAGTCGACAACCTCACCGGCACCCGAATCGGTCAGGAACCGAGTGACGAGAATCGCGGTGTCGGGGAAATACAACTGTCTCGTCGCATAGGTATTGTCCGCCGGGGCCACTGAGAAATGACCGCCCTTCTCACGGTCCAGCAGGGCGCCGAACACACTGGGCGAGTCGAAGCGCGGACAGCAGAACCAGTCGATGGTCCCGTCGGTGGTCACCAAAGCCGCGGTCTGCAGGTCACCGATCAGGCCGTGATTCTCGATCAGCGGGTATGCGTCCATCGTGAGCCCCCTCTCGGCCCCAGCCGAAAGCCGGACGTCCTGATGTGGCCCCGCACCGCTCGGCTGACTCGTGCGGTGTGAACCTGAATGCACCACAACGCCGACCGCTACCCTCCGAACAGCTTAGGCACGTTATTGCGGAAGGGGCCCGCCGAGCCGGCGTCGCACCTGTTACCAGCGGAAAGTGCTCTGCGGAATGCGTTGTCGCATCGCAGATCCGTGGACGTCAATGCGTGGACGTCAATGCTGGGCGTCTCGTCACTGCACCTACTGCTGAACGGCCTTACCTTGGGTATCCAGAAGACCCTCAAAGCCGACCTCGGAGGCTGTCACGTGCTGTGGAGCCCTGTGCCGGTGCCGCGGAGGGGAACTGTCCGCGGGCGCGGACGATGATGTCCTGGGCACGCGCATTCCAGCTGCGGCAGGGTGCCAAGGCCAGTATGTGGCTCGTCCCGCTCGCCGGGCTCGTGGCGGGGGTGTTTCTGGCCGAGGCGGCCTTGGTCGTGGGCCGGATCGAATGGATTCCCCCGAAGTGGCATTACTCCGCTACTACGGCCAGCAGTGTGCTCAGTGCCATCGTCGGCGCCATGATCGCGCTGCTCGGATTCGTGGTGACGATCGGCGTGCTCGTCGTCCAGCAGGCCACGGGAACGCTTTCACCGCGGTATATGCGCCTGTGGTACCGGGATCGACTGCAAAAGGCGGTACTGGCCACCTTCACCGGAACGTTCGCCTTCGCCTTCTCCCTGCTGCGCACCATCGAGTCGGACTCCGTCCCCGATCTGGGGGTCACACTGGCCGGGCTGGCCGTCGCCGTCAGCCTGCTGCTCCTCCTCGTCTACCTCAACCGGTTCACCCACATCCTCCGGCCCGTGGCCGTCGCCGACCTGGTCGGACGCATGGGCGAGGACGTCCTCACCGGCTCGGCGGTGAGCAGCGGGACAGGGACGCGACCTGATGCCGAAGCGGTGCTGCCGGGCGAACCGGTCACCGGAATCCGCGCCGAACACGGGGGAGCCATCCAGGCATTCGACGTGGCCGGACTGACAGCTCTCGCGGAGCGCCACGACTGCGTCTTCGTGATGCCGCACCTCGTCGGGGACTTCGTACCGCCAGGAGCCGCCCTCGTCGAGGTCCACGGCGGAAGCCCAGCGCCCGATCCCCGAAGGATCAGGGGACACGTCGCTCTGGGTGCCGAGCGGACCATCGAGCAGGATCCCGCCTTCGCCCTGCGCATCCTCGTCGACATCGCCATCCGCGCGCTCTCGCCGGCCGTGAACGATCCGACGACCGCGGTACAGGTGCTGAATCACATCGAGGTGTTCCTGCACACCGCCGGCAGGGCCGGACTCCGCCGACGCCACGTGCACAGCGACCGCCACGGCCGACCGCGGCTCGTGGTGCCGGGCCAGTCCTGGGAGGACTACCTCGAGCTCGCGGTCACCGAGATCCACGCGTACGGAGTGCAGTCGATCCAGGTGTGCCGCAGACTGCGCGCGCTCCTGGAGGGTCTGCTCGACACGGTGCCGGAACCCTTCCGGCCTGCGGTGCGAACCCAGCTGAGGCTCCTGGAGGACTCGGTCGAGCGGCAGTTCCACGACCCCGTCAGCCGCGCCATGGCGCGGGTGAGCGATCGCCAGGGGATCGGCGGCGGACGCCTGCCGGAAGCTCCGCCCGAGTGACCCTTTGGAAGGAGTTTCATCCGGCCAACGGTCCAATCTCCCGCCGCGACGCTCTACCCATCGACCGCGACGCTCGTTGTCGAGTGGAGCCGGCGACCGCACACGGGCGAAGCAGGGGTGGCAGTGACGACCGACGAAGTCCTCTTCGGTGTGGGCCTGATCCTGGTGCTGGCTGTCGGCTCCCAGATTCTCGCCCGCGGCGTACGCATCCCGGCCCTCATCGTTCTGCTTCCGGCGGGATTCGTCGCCGGGGCGCTGACCGATGACGTCGATCCTGATCGCCTGTTGGGCGCGGCCTTCCAGCCTCTGGTGTCGCTGTCCGTGGCGGTGATCCTCTACGACGCCGGGCTCGGGCTCGACCTGCGCCGGCTCAAGGGCCACACCCGCACCGTCGTGGTCAGGCTGATCGTGCTGGGTGTGGTCCTCTCGTGTGCCTCCGCCACCCTCTTGGCCGTGCCGCTCCTCGGCATGTCCACGGGTGCGGCTCTGGTGCTCGGCGCGATCCTGGTCGTCTCGGGACCGACGGTCGTCGGCCCGCTGCTCGACTTCGTCCGGCCGACCGACCGGCTCCGGCAGATCCTCACCTGGGAGGGTTCCCTCATCGATCCGGTGGGGGCCATCTTCGGATCCCTTGTCTTCGCCGGGGTGATCGGCAGTACGAAGAAGGGCCTCGATGCGCAGTTGCTCCATTTCGCGACCAGCGTGGGCGTCGGGCTGGTCGGCGCCGTGGTGGGCGCCGCGTTGCTGTGGCTGCTGTTGCGCAGACTCGGGCTCAACGAGGTGCTGGGCACGTCGGCGCAGCTCGCCAGCGTGATCGCGGTGGCCGCGGGGTGTGACATCGTCCGCAGTGACAGCGGGCTCCTCGCCGCGATCGGCATGGGGCTCGCGGTCGGCTGCCTACCGGGCTTCGACGTGCCCGTACGGCGTCCGTTCTTCGAAACCCTGGTCCAGTTGATCATCGGGGTGCTGTTCGTCTGCATCTCGGCCACGGTCACCCCGGCGTCCCTGTTCCCCGTGGTCCTGCCCACACTCGGTCTCGTCGCCGTCCTCGTCCTCGTCACGCGGCCGCTTGTGACCTGGCTGGCCACTCGCGGCACGGACCTGGAGCGCGGAGAGCGGGGCTTCATCGGCTGGATGGCCCCGCGCGGCATCGTGGCCGGGGCGAACGCCTCGGCCTTCTCCGCGGGGCTCGTCGCGGCAGGCGTCGGCGGAGCGGGCAGGGTCCTGCCCGCCACCTTCATGGTGATCGGTGCGACGGTGACGCTGTACGGCCTGACAGCGGTACCCGTGGCCCGGCGTCTGGGTGCGGTGAGTCCCTCCCGCGCCCACCCCCTGCTGGTCGGCGGCGACCCGTGGGTGATCGATCTCGGACTGGCGCTGCGATCGGCCGGGCTGGAGGTGGTCCTGTGGGCCGGCTCGGAGGAACAGCGCGGACGCATCCGGGAGGCGGGCCTGGAACTGGTACCCGGACAGCTCCTGGCGGCGGCCACCGGACGCGGCGCCCGGCTCGAGGGGATCACGGCCGTACTGCTCCTCACCGACGAGGACGACTTCAACGCCCTCGCGTCGACGGTCCTGCAGCGCGGTGGAGGCGCGCCCGTCCACCGCCTCGGGCCGCGTCGCCGCGACCACGGCGTCATCGCCCCGTACGGAGGTGATGAGACGCTCTTCGCGAGGGGACTGACCCGCCTTGAGGTGACCCGACGGTACGACGAGGGCGCGCGCATCGTGGTCGAGCGGATCGACGGGACCGTGCCGGCCGGACACGATCCCCTCCTCCTGGTGCGTACCGGCGGGCGGCTGGTGCCCGTCGTGGAACGCGGAAGCCCGCCCGTGATGGCGGGGGACGTGGCGGTCATGCTGGGGCCGGTGCCGTCGGACCGTCCCGGGGCGCAGGAGTCCTCACCGCCCGTGCCGGGGTGAGAGACGCGTAGAGCGGACCGGAGGAAGATGCCTGCGACCCGGCTAGCCGACGTAGGCCACAGCCCGGATCTCGACGCGCATCTCCGGAGTGGCGAGTCCCGGACAGATCAGCAGCGACGCGTAGGACCGCTCCTCGAGCAGCCGCGGCGCGTGCTCGGACAGCCAGGCGTCGCGGGCGCGCATGTACTCCACTCGCTCCGCGGGATCGGCCACGTACTGGTCGAGTTGGACGATGTCGTCCATGCTCGCGCCCGCGTCGGCGAGCAGCACGCGCACCCGGTCGAGGGTGACCTCGGTCTGCGCGGCGACTCCGTGCACCGGATCCCCCTGCTCGTCGGTCACACCGTCGATCCCGCTGAGGAAGACGAAACCTCCTGCGGCGACGCCCCGGCTCCACGGTTGCACAACCCCTCCATAGGTCAGTGCACCGAGCCCTCGCTTCGTCATGCTGCGCCCCTTCTCGTGTCGTCGGTCCGGCGGTTGGCGGACCTCACGTGGCCTCCCCGTGCCCCTCGGCCGGGGAGCCCGCGACGTTCTGCACCATGAGGACGCGTACGTGGTCGGCGTCGCCCACCGCACGCCACCGGTGCGGAGTCCGGCCCGTGTAGCAGACGCTGTCACCTGGGCCCAGGCGGTGCAGTTGCCGTCCTTGCGAGGTCTCCAGCTCGACCTCGATCTCGCCGTACACCACGTAGAGGAACTCGTCGCCGGCGTGGTCGTAGTACTCCTCGAATACCGACGGAGCACGGGTGAACTCGACCGGGTGCACGGCGAAGCCCGAAGCGCCGAGGACGCGGGCGACACCGGACGAGCTGGCCGCCACCGGCATCCCTTCTCCGCTGCGGACCACGTGAACCCCCTCCTCTGCTCTGCCGGTCGCGGGCGGCCCGGCCGACAGTGCCAGGAGCGCCTGCTGGCTTGTGCCCAGCGCTCTGGCGATCCGGTGCAGCGACTGCATGCTGGGGCGGGCGAGGCCGCGCTCGAGCTGGCTGAGGAACGGGTGGGACAGCTCCGACCGTTCGGCGAGTTCCACCAGCGTCAGTCCGCCCTCCTTGCGCAGACGGCGGATGGTCGCACCGAGCTCGGTGCGCATCGCCGTGTCCAGATCCGCCTGGGACCTGGTATCGGCGCGGTGCTTGCGACCTGCGGACTGTGCTGACATGGCGCATCCTTGGCGGTCTCGGTGAGCGCTCCGGTCATGACTGCCTGCCACCTGGGGCGTGTTACTCCCAGGAAACAGCCGACCGCTACGGTCAATGTTGATGTGACCAACATTCTATCCACAGGTCGCTCGCTGCTCCTGCCTCCCAGTCGTAAGGAGTTCGCATGCCCCCGGCCACCGCCGACCGCCCGTCGAGCGCATCCATGGACGCAGGTTTCCTCGATGCCATGGCCGCCCTCGCCGGGGGTGTCTGCATCGTCACCGCCCTCGGCGAGGGCGGCCGCCCGGCGGGGTTCACCAGTACCGCCGCGATGAGTCTGAGTCGTAGTCCGCAGTTGCTGGCGATAGGCGTGGACGGCGCCGGCCGTACGCTTCCGCTCATCCAGCGCAGCGGCCGGTTCGCCCTCAACATCCTGGGCGCTGACGGGGAAAGCGTCGCCCGGCAGTTCGCCTCGCGCAGTGCGGACCGCTTCGCAGGTCTCGCATGGACACCGGACGACAACGGCCTGCCTCTGCTGACCGAGTACAGCTCGCACGTCGTCGCCTGCCGCGTCGAAGAGGACGTGCCGGCCGGCGACCACCGGCTCCTGATCGCGTCCGTGGAGACGATCACGCCCGGGCGGGGCGGGGCGACGGCGCTGGTCCACCTCGGCCGTCGGTACCGCACGATCCCGTAGACCTCCTGCCCTCGGAGAGGACCTCCGACGCCCCCGGAGGGCGCTTCGACGGCTTCGCGCACCGGCCCCCGGCGAAAGGCACACCGACACGATGACGCCCATGACGATTCGCGGCGCGCTGCTCCCCGACCGCTCCGTCCGCGATCTACGCCTCGACGGTGGACGGGTAACGGCCGTCGCCCCACCCGGCGAGCTGCCCGCCGGCCCGCCCGAACTGGACCTCTCCGGCTACCTCCTGCTGCCGGCCCCGGCCGAGCCCCATGCCCACCTGGACAAGGCCGGTACCTGGGATCTGGCCGGCGCGCCGCCGTGCGACCTGCCCTCCGCGGTCGCCGCCTGGCGCCGCTACGCCGAGCACGTCACCGAGGAGGACGTACTCGTCCGGGCCCGGCGCACCCTCGACGACATGCTGGCCAACGGGGTGACGGCCGTACGCACCCACGCCGACGTACTGCCCGGCGCCGATCCGCTGCGCGGCCTGCGAGCCCTGGTGAGGCTGCGCGACGAGCTCCGCGGCCGGATCGATCTGCAGGTCGCCCTGCTGCACACCGACGCTCCCGGTGAACTTCTGTGCCAGGCCGTGGAGGTGGGAGCCGATCTGCTGGGCGGATGTCCGCACCTGTCGGCGGACCCCGCTGCGGCCATCGAGCGCCTGCTGCGGTTCGCCGAGCGGTACGGCGTGGGCGTGGACCTGCACGCGGACGAGAACCTGTCCCCGGGCGCGACGGATCTGCGGCTGCTGGCGGATGCCGTGCGGCGGCGAGGTTTCGCGGGTCCGGTGACGGCAAGCCACTGTGTCAGCCTCGGTGCAACCGATCCGCAGGACGCCGTTCGCATCGCCAAGGAGACTGCGCACGCCGGGATCGGTGTCGTGGCGCTGCCCCTCACCAACCTCTACCTCCAGGGGCGCGGCCATCCCTCGCGAACACCCCGCGGACTGACGGCTGTTCGCACCCTGCTCGATGCGGGAGTGACACTCGCCGCCGGCGGCGACAACATCCGAGACCCCTTCAACCCGGTCGGCCGTGCCGACCCCCTCGAGACCGCGGGGCTGCTGGTGACGGCCGGGCATCTCACCCTGGACGAAGCGGTCCACGCGGTGACGGACGGGGCCAGGTCCGTGCTGGGGATGCCCCTGGCAGGCCCGCGAGTGGGTGCCGTCGCCGACCTGTTGGCCGTACGTGCCGGCTCGCTCTCGGAAGCGCTCGGAGCCGCATGCCCGGATCGCATCGTGTTCAAGGCCGGCCGAATCATCAGCCGTACGACGGTGGTTCGCGAGTTCTTCGAAGTCGACGACGGTCATGTCGGAGACATCGCCGCGAAACAATGAATGTTCATGCTATCAACATTCGTCCAACGGGCCGTCGGAAATGGGGATGACATGGTGGCCACACTCGGGACGGCGCTGCGCCTCGACGGCGTCGAAAAACGCTTCCCCAACGGGACGACGGCCCTGGAGAAGGTGGAACTCGCCGTCGCACCGGGAGACTTCGTCTCCGTCGTCGGGCCCTCCGGCTGCGGCAAGTCCACCCTGCTGCGACTCGCTTCCGGGCTCGACCAGCCGACGGCCGGCGCGGTGCACACCTCCGGCGACCGGGTCGGCTACGTCTTCCAGGACGCCACCCTGCTGCCCTGGCGCAGCGTCCTGGCCAACGTCGAACTCCCGGCCGAGCTGGCAGGTGCCGACAAGGCGGAGCGCCGCGAGCGTGCCAGGGACGTGATCCGCCTCGTCGGGCTCGAGGGTTTCGAGAAGCAATTGCCGGGACAGCTGTCGGGGGGCATGCGGATGCGGGTTTCGCTGGCGCGGGCGCTGATGATGCAGCCGGCGTTGTTCCTCTTCGACGAACCGTTCGGTGCGCTGGACGAGATGACCCGCATGCGCATGCAGGAGGAGCTGCAGCGCATCTTCGCGGAGACCGGGTTCGCCGGGCTCTTCATCACCCACTCGGTGACGGAGGCGGTCTTCCTCTCGAACCGTGTCCTGGTCATGTCGGCGCGTCCCGGCCGGATCACCGCCGAATTCGATGTGCCGTTCCCGCATCCGAGGCCTCCGGAGCTGCGGTACGACCCGGGTTTCGCGCGTATCGCGGGCGAGGTGTCCACGGCACTGCGAGGAGGAAGCCAGTGAGCACGGACACGACTCCGGCGGCGGATGCCGTCACGAAGACGGCCCAGGCAACGGATCGGGAAGCGCCCGCCGCGCCGCCCCGCCCCGGCAGAGCGCGCACGGGCCGGCAGTGGGCGGTGCGCCTCGCCCCCGTTGCGTCGCTGGTCGTGTTCATCGGCGTCTGGTACGCCGTGAGTTACCTGCTGCTGACGCCCGAGCGCCGCTTCCTCGTCCCTCCGCCCCACCAGGTGCTGAACGTGGCGTTCCTGGACTGGGCGAGGTTGGAGCCGATGCTCCTCGCGTTGTCGCTCACCGCACAGGTGGCCCTCGTCGGCCTGGTGATCGCCGCGGCTCTGGGCATCACGGGCGCGGTGCTGATGAGCCGGGCCTCCTGGCTGGAGCGGTCGCTGTACCCGTATGCCGTCGTACTCCAGACGGTGCCGATCCTGGCGATCGTGCCTCTGATCGGCCTGTGGTTCGGGTTCGGATTCACCAGCCGCGTGGTGGTCTGCGTCCTGATCGCGCTCTTCCCGATGATCGCCAACACCCTGTTCGGGCTGCAGTCCGTGGACCGGGCCCTCCACGACCTGTTCACCCTGCAGAAGGCAAGCCGCTGGGACCGCCTGCGCAAGCTGGAGATGCCGGCCGCGCTGCCCTCCGTCTTCACCGGCCTGCGCACCTCGTCCGGCCTGTCGGTGATCGGCGCCATCGTCGGCGACATGTTCTTCAAGCAGGGCAGCCCGGGAATCGGAACGCTGCTCGACGTCTACCGCTCCCGGCTCCAGTCCGAGGAGCTGTTCGCCTCGATCATCCTCGCCTCGCTCTTCGGTATCGCCGTCTTCGCCGTCTTCACCCTGATCGGCCGCCTCGCCGTCGGCTCCTGGCACGCCTCCGCGTCCGCGGACGAGCGCTGATCCTCCGCTCCTCCGCGTCCGCGTGGACGAGTGCTGAACCGACGCCCATCCTCTCCATGGAGACTTCCGTGCCCCCTTCCTCCAAACGCCTTGCCGTGACGGGCGTTTCCTCCATATTCATCCTGCTTTCGGCGACCGCCTGCGGCGCCGGAGCGGCCACGGGATCCACCGAGGACCTCAAGGCCGCGCCTGCCGCCCAGCGCCTCGACGGCGTGTGTCCCGACAAGGTCGTCGTACAGATCGACTGGGAGCCGGAGGCAGAGCACGGGCCGCTCTACAACCTGGTCGGCCCCGGCTACACCGTCGACACCGACAAGAAGCGCGTCACCGGTCCGCTCGTCATCGGTGGCAAGGACACCGGCGTGAAGATCGAGATACGCGCGGGAGGCTCGGCGATCGGCTACCAGAGCGTCACCTCCCAGCTCTACCTCGACAAGAGCATCACCCTGGCCACCGTCACCACGGACGCGGCCATCGAGTCGGCCGGTAAACGCCCGGTCACGGCGGTCGCCGCGCTGATGAAGAAGAGCCCCCAGATCCTGATGTGGGACCCGAAGACCCATCCCGCATGGCGCACCGTCGCCGACATCGGCAAGTCCGACGCCAAGGTCGTCTACCGCGACGGCAACGTCTTCGTGCCGATGCTGGTCGACAAGGGCCTGATCAAGACGAGTCAGCTCGACGCGAGTTACGACGGCTCGCCGTCACGCTTCGTCGCGAACCCCGACATCGTGCAGCAGGGCTTCGCTACGGCAGAGCCGTACATCTACGAGCACGAGGTCGCCGCCTGGAAGAAGCCGGTGAAGTACCAGCTGCTCGCCGACGTCGGCTACAACGTCTACCCGCAGGCGCTGTCCGTGCGCAGCGGCGCGGTCGACGAGCTCGCCCCCTGCCTGAAGAAGCTCGTCCCCATCGTGCAGCAGTCCGCGGCCGACTTCGCGGCCGAACCGGACACCGCCATCGGCCTGATCGACGACCTGGTGAAGCAGTACAACACCAGCTGGGTCTACAGCAAAGGCACCGGAGAGTACGCCGCCGAGCAGATGGTGAAGCTCGGCATCCTCGCCGACGAGTCCGACGGCAGCATCGGCAGCTTCGACATGCACCGGGTCGGCGAGATCCTCGACACCGTCACGCCGCTGCTCACCAAGGACGGGGTCGAGGTCCCCGCGGACCTGACCGCCGGCGACCTCGCCACCAACCGGTTCATCGACACATCGATTGGGTTGAAGTAATGGCCGAGCCCCGCACTCCTGCCGCACTCGTCGAAGACGAACTGCAACGGCTGACCGGCCTGGTCGCCGACGAGCGGCCCGCCGCCGCTCCTGCGGACCGTTCGACCCCCGGGCTCGAGGAGTTCTGCGCGGCCGCCACCGACCTGATCGGCGCCGACGCCGTCGTACGCGACGACGCGTCGCTGGACAAGGCCTCGGTCGACTGGGCGCACATGTCCCCGATCCTGTCCGCGAAGCTGCCCGCAGGCCGCGCCGAAGTCGTGCTGCGCCCCACCTCGCACGAGCAGATCCCCGGCATCCTCGCTCTGGCCCACCGCCACCGTGTGCCGGTCACCGCGCGGGGCAAGGGCACCGGCAACTACGGGCAGGCGATCCCGCTGCACGGGGGAGTGGTCCTCGATCTCACCGGCTGCGGCCGCATCCTGGATGCCGGCGACGGCTGGATCCGCGCCGAGGCCGGGGCGAAGATGTCCGACCTCGAGGAGCACGCCAGGAGCCTGGGACAGGAACTGTGGATGTTCCCGTCCACCTTCGGTACGACGGTCGGCGGCTTCCTGGCCGGCGGCAGCGGTGGTACGGGATCGCTGGTCCACCGCACCAACGCCGACGGCTTCGTACGGGAAGTGACGGTAGTGCCGTGCACCGGGAACGCCGAGCCGTTCGCGAGGAAGGGCCCGGACGCGCTCCCGTACGTCCATGCGTACGGCACGTCGGGGATCATCGCCACCGCGACCGTCGGCCTGCAGCGGGCCCGTGACTGGACCGGGCTGTTCGCGGCCTTCGACGACTGGACCGCTGCGACCGCCGCACTTGCCGACCTGGTGCGTCTCGAACCCGCACCGCGCCTGGTGTCGCTCGACGAGGCGGGCCTGGTCGAGACGTTCCAGCCGGACCCCGCGCTCGACTCGACGGCGCTCAGCGTCCGCGCCATCGTCGAGGCCGAGGCCGAACCCGCTGCCCGGGAGATCGTCACCAGCCGTGGGGGACGCGTCCTCGAGGTCCGTCCGGCCCCCGAGGGACCCGCACTGATCAGCTCACTCTCCTTCAACCACCCCACGTACCACCTGATGAAGGCCAAGGACGGCTACTTCCATCTGGAGATCTCCGGTGACGCGCTCCTCGGCGACCCGGCCGAGGTGAAGAAGGTCTTCCCGGACACGCTCCTCCACCTCGAGGGCATGCGCTCCGGCACGGTCGGGATGCTCATGGCGCGCTACGAGGACGAACGGACCGTGTACGAAGGAATCACCGCCCTCGCCGCCCTCGGAGTGGGGGTGCACGACCCCCACAACTGGTTCGTGGACCGCCGCATCGAGCTCGTCCGGCAAGCGGCCCGGACAACCGACCCGCTGGGTCTGCTCAACCCCGGCAAGCTGCCCGCCGCCCCCACCCCGTGACCTGCAAGGGAGCTGAGCACCATGGCGTTCACGAACTTCATCGACCTCAGCGGACCGGCCGTCGAGCAGCTCGGCGAGGACACCGTGGCCGTCCTGCCTGTCGGCGCGATCGAGCAGCACGGCCCGCATCTGCCGGTCGCCACCGACTACTACATCGCGCAGGCCGTCGCCGAGGGAGCCGCCCGCGCGGCCGGCGAGACCTGCGACGTCACGCTGCTGCCCGCACTCGCCTACACCAAGTCCGACGAACACGCATGGTCCGGCGGCACGTTGTGGCTCACCGCCAGTACGCTGCTGGCGGTCATCGATGACATCGGCCGCTCCCTGGCCGTCGGCCCGATCCGGCGACTCGCCTTCCTCAACGCCCACGGCGGCAACAGCGCCCTGCTCGGTGTCGCGCTGCGCGAGCTGCGTACCCGCCACGGCCTGCGCACGTTCTTGCTGCACGCCAGCCTCCCGGCCGACCAGGGCGGCGCCTCGGCCGCAGGGGAACTCGGGCTCGGCGTGCACGGCGGGTTCAAGGAGACCTCCGCCATGCTCCATCTGCACCCCGATCTGGTCGACATGGAGCTCGCCCGGCGCAGCGTGCCCGAGCACCTCACGGCGTACGAGCACATCGGATTCGGCAAGTCCGTCTCGTTCGGCTGGATCAGCGACGACTTCGAAACCGGCAACGGCGTCATCGGCGACCCGACCGCCGCCGACGCGGAGTCCGGGCGCAAGCTCGTCGAAGCCGCCGTCGCGCAGAGCGCCGCGGCCCTGCGCGAATGCGCCCGGTTCCGGCCCGGCGCGGGCGGTGCGCGGCGAACCATGTGAGTCCGGGCGGATCGGCGTCCGTCGGCGGTCAGTTGGCGGAAAAACATTGGCAGCCTATATAGGTGCGTGATACATCTTCATTCATGGAAGAGGAACACCAGGCGGGTGATGTGGTCGCGTTCCTGGACGGGCTGGCGCTGCTGGCCGTCAGGCATCTGACGGTCCGGGACATGAGCATCACGGCGGCGGCGACGCTGAGCCGACTGGCCCGTAGCGGCCCCGTGCGGCTGACGAAACTGGCCGAGAGCGAAGGGGTCGCCCAGCCGTCGATGACGCAGCTGGTCCAACGCCTAGTGAAGCAGGGCCTGGTGAAGCGGATCAGCGACCCCGACGACGGGCGGGTCGTGCTGGTGAGCATCACCGACAGCGGCCGCCGACTCTGGGAGGACCGCAGACGCCAGCGTGGCGAAAGGCTCGTCCAGCTCATCGAGACTCTGCCGGCCGAGGACAGACAGGCACTCGCAGACGCGGCCCGGGTCGGGCTGCCCGTGCTCGGGCGGCTCGTGGAGAGCGCTCTGCGCGCCGACAACCCCGCCGACGCCTCTTCCTGACCAAATACCGGTACACGCACGCCGACTGGAGATTCGCTTGTCTTCGCATCAAGGCACCGTCAGCCCGTTCCGGCAGCCCAAAGCCGTATGGGCCGTGGCATTCGCCTGCGTGATCTCGTTCATGGGCATCGGTCTCGTCGACCCGATCCTGCCGTCCCTCTCGCACGACCTGCACGCCACACCGAGCCAGGTGTCGCTGCTGTTCACCAGCTACCTGGTGGTCACCGCCGTCGCCATGCTGTTCACCGGCTTCGTCTCCAGCCGGATAGGCGCCAAGCGCACCCTCGTGGCGGGCCTGGTGGTGATCGTGATCTTCAGTGCACTGGCCGGAGCCTCCGGGAGCATCGACGGGATCGTCGGCTTCCGGGCCGGCTGGGGCCTGGGCAACGCCCTGTTCATCGCCACGTCGCTCGCGGTCATCGTCGGGTCCGCGAGCGGCGGGTTCGCCGGGGCGATCATCCTCTACGAGACGGCGCTGGGCGTCGGTATCGCCGTCGGCCCGCTGCTCGGTGGTGTGCTGGGCGGCATCAGCTGGCGCGGGCCGTTCTTCGGGGTCGCGGTGCTGATGGCGATCGCCCTCGTCGCCACCCTGGTCCTCGTCCAGCCCACGCCCACTCCCGCCCGCAAGACCTCGATCGCCGCCCCGCTCAAGGCCCTGCGCCACCGCGGCCTGCTGACCATGGGCCTGACGGCGCTCCTCTACAACTGGGGCTTCTTCACGGTCCTCGGCTACGCCCCCTTCCCCATGGACCTGAGCACCCATCAGCTCGGCTTGGTCTTCACCGGATGGGGAGTGATGGTCGCCATCTTCTCCGTCTGGGGCGCGCCCTGGCTGCAGGCGCGACTGGGCATCGCCAAGGCGCTCTACGTCAACCTGGCGCTGTTCGCCATGGACATCCTGGTCATCGCCCTGTTCACCGACTCCGTGGCGACGCTGATCGTCGCAGTGATCATCGCGGGCGCCTTCATCGGCGTGAACAACACGATCACTACGCAGGCCGTGATGACCGTGGCGCCGGTCGAACGGCCCGTCGCCTCGGCCTCCTACGGCTTCGTCCGCTTCATCGGCGGCGGCCTAGCGCCGTACGCCGCGGGCAAGCTCGCCGAGCACTACAACATCCACGCGCCGTTCTACGTCGGCGCCCTGGCCGTGGTACTCGGCATCGCCGTACTCGCCACAGGCCACAAGCTGCTCGCCGAGGCCGAGCGGGCCCAGGCCGCCGAGGCCGCGGGTCAGGCCCCCGAACAGCGGGAACACGAGACGCTGGAGCGTCAGGCCGTGGCGGAGGACGTCGGCTCTGCCAGCTGACAGCGCGCGGAGGATCCACAGCAGACGCGAGGGGCCCGTCACCACACCGGGCCCCTCGCGTCTGCATCGGCTGTCCCTGTCGCCGACGTTGTGAGCGCCAGCCGACGTACAGACGGCCCAGGACCGCCCCCAGATGGATGATGACCACCCCCAGCACGAGGCCGGACAGGCTCTGCAGCAGCGCCCCGCCGATCGCCCCGCCGAGCGCTCTGCCGCATCAGGCCGTGTACCGGGGGCGCTGCCCGCCTCGGGAGCGCCCCCGGCAGCACGGGTTCAGGACAGCGGGATGCGCACGACCTGCGGGTCGTGGTCGCTCATCTGGTTCGTGAACTCGCTGTTGATGTGGACGATGTCGTAGCTGTACGCCTTCGCCGCGAGGCCCGGTGACAGCAGGATGTGGTCCAGCACCTGGGCGTTGCCCTCGTAGACGTAGCTGTACCGCTCCGCCGCGGGGAGGGTGCGGGGCAGGTCCACCAGGGTGCCGCCCGCGGTCAGGATGTCCGCGGTCGTGGAGAACTCGAAGTCGTTGAGGTCGCCGAGCACGATCACGTCGGCGTTCGCGTCGACGGCCAGGATCTGGTCGACGAAGTTCTTCACCACGGTGGCCTGGTTGTGGCGCTGCGTCTCGCTGGACCGCGTCGGCGGCTGGAGATGGCCGAACAGCGGGTCGTCGCCGCCCTTGGAGTTGAAGTGGTTGGCGATGACGAACAGCTTCTGGCCGTTCCAGGTGAACTCCCCGGCCAGCGGCTTGCGGCTGGAGCTGAAGGCCGAGTTCGTCGGGTCGATCCGGCCGGGGGAGTACGTGAGCGACGGTACGCCGCCGCTGTTCACCACCGAGTCGGCGGTCGTCGCCGTGGCGCCGGAGCGGTCGGTGAAGGCGAGACCGCGGTCGGTGCGGAACAGGAACACCTGGCGGATGTTGCCGCCGGTCTCGCCGCCGTCGGTGTCGTTCTGCGGGTTGATCTGCCGGTAGGAGTAGCTCGGCCCGCCGGCGGCCGTGATCGCGCTGATCAGCTTGGTCACCGTCTGGTCGGCGGCGACCACGCCGTCGTCGGTGGCGCCGGTGTTGTCCTGGATCTCCTCCAGCGCCACCAGATCAGGTGACTTGAGGTTGTTCACGATCGCCCCGGCCAGGGCGTCGAACTTGGACTGCGCGTCGGACGGGTCCAGGTTCTCCACGTTGAACGTGGCGGTGGACAGCTGTCCGGACGTCGGCGCCTGGGTGATCTCGGGGGTGATCCCGCCGTCGGTCACCGTGGGGGTGGTGGTGGGCAGCAGCTTGAAGTTGCCGAATGAGTAGTCGAGCACGCCGGTCGTGGCGCCGGGCAGGGTGTCGCCGACATTCACGGTCGGAGTGGCCGCCAGCACGTCGTCCAGCAGGACCCGCTCCGGATTGGCGTCATCGGACTGAAGCACGATGCCGCCCCTGCTGGTGCGCGTGGTGCTGCCCTGCGGCACCACCGGGATCTCCCCGTACGACGAGCGGGGGCCGACCACAGCGGCACCGTCGATCTCGACCCGCATGCCCTCCATCGACTCCCAGAAGTCGATGCCGTCCGATGCCGGGTCGAAGGTGCCGCTGGTCTCCACATCGCCGGTCGCGTCGTCGTCGATCACCTTGCTCGGCGGCACCCGGCCGCCGGGGCCGACCAGGACCGGGGCGGGCAGCGCGATGCCCTGGGCGACGGTGGTCACCACGGGAGAGGTGATCTCGGTGGTGGTGAGGTTGCCGGTGCCGCTGGTGCCGCCCGGGCGGTACTCGCTGACCGTGCCGCTCACGGTGACCGAGTCGCCGACAGCGACCGTCGGTGCCGAGGACGTGTAGACGAAGATGCCCTCGCTGGTCGCCGGGTCGGAGTCCGGCTGCGTGTCCTGCAGCCAGAAACCGGTGCTGCTCTTGGCGGTCACCACACCGGGCACGCCGCTGACGCTCTGGCCCGCCAGTGGCGAGCGGTGCCCCGCGCCCTGGATGGTGCGGATACGGGTGGCCGTGCCGCCGCCCGCCGTGGAGCCGGCGTTGCGCGGGGTGGGCGCGGACACCGTGAAGTCCGCGGAGTTGTTGTCGCTGTCCGTGCCGCCGCCGGCCGAGCGTATGGCAGCGGTGGTGTTGGACAGGGTGCCGGTGGGCGCGGTCTCGTACGAGGTGGCGCTGCTGCCGTAGCCGACGAAGTCCTTCACGCCGGACTGCTGGGCGCAGCCGGTGGCGCAGGCCAGTGCCGTCGCGCTGGTGACCAGGGCGACCTTGCCCGTGGTCGCGCTCATCGCGATGGTGCCCGTGGCGTCGGGGGTGGGCAGCGCCGAGCCGGTGCCCGAGCCCGCGGCCTGCTGGACCAGGAAGTAGTGGCCGGGCGCGATGCTGCCGGACAGCGTGGTCTTCGACCAGGACGAGCCGGACGCCGAGGCGTACTGCACCGTCCAGCCGGACAGCGAGACGGTGCTGGTGCCCCGGTTGTAGAGCTCGATGAAGTCGTTGGTGTAGGGCGCGCCGGTGTTCCCGCCGCCACCGTAGACCTGGCTGATGACGACGTCGGCGGACGCGGCGTGCACGGACGCGCCGTTCAGCGTGGTCATTCCGCTGACGACGGCGCAGGAGAGGGCGAGGGCTGCCGCGCGATGGCGACGGCGTCTTCTCGTGTGGGGGGAGGGCGTGGAGAGGCCGGGTGTGGCGTTTCTGCGTCGCGATGGGGAGTTGGAAGGCATGCGTGCGCGCTCCTGTTGACGAGGGACGGCGGCCGAGTGGGGGGACGAGTGCGGGGTAAAGGATGGCGCCAGGAGGGTTTACGCGGGTAGATGATCAGGCGTTAACTTCTTGCAACAGCCACGTGAATGTGTGAGGCCACTTTGCGAAGGGTCCTCCACGGGGACTCTGATGCCGTGCTCATCCCGGCGCCGGGCCGGCCGACTCCAGCTCCGCGAACGCCTCCACGGCCCCCGTCCGGCCCGTGACGATGATGACGTCGCCCGGCTGGACGACCGTCTCCGCGGTCGCATGGGTGAAGTCGGCACCGGGGCGCTTGATGCCGACGACCGTCACCCCGTACGTGCTGCGCACCCGGCTCTCACCGAGCGGCACGCCGCCGACGACCCTTGGCGCGAGCGTCTTGACCAGGGCGTAGTCGCTGTCGAACGCGATGAAGTCCATCATGCGGCCGGTGACCAGGTGGGCCACGCGCTCGCCCATCTCGTGCTCGGGCAGGACGACATGGTGCGCGCCGATCCGTTCGAGGATCTGGCCGTGCTGGCGGGTGGTGGCCCGCGCCCAGATGTTGGGCACGCCCGTGTCGACGAGGTTGGACGTGGCCAGGATGCTGGCCTCGAGGTCGGTGCCGATGCCGACCACCGCCCGTGAGAACTGTCCCAGGCCGAGCTGTTCCAGCGCCTGCGGATCGGTGCAGTCGGCGGCGGCGACGTGGGTGAGCTCGTCGCCCGTCTTCTGCACGACGCCGGTGTCGGAGTCGATGCCGAGGACGTCCCACCCGCGCCGCATCAGCTCCAGTGCCAGGGAGCGGCCGAAGCGGCCGAGGCCGAGCACGGCGACCTTGGAGTCGCCGGCCGGGCGGTCGCCGGCGGCAGGATACCGACGGCGGCGCAGGCGCAGGTTCTTGCGGTGGTCAGCCAATGACGGGTCGCTCCTCGGGAAGTGTGTAGCGGCGGTCACGCTCGCGCAGGGCGAGTGCGGAGGCGAGAGTGATCGGGCCGAGGCGTCCGGCGAACATCAGTACGATGACGGTGAGTTGGCCCGCCGCTGAGAGGCTGCCGGTGATGCCGGTGCTCAGCCCGACCGTGCCGAAGGCGGACACGCTCTCGAACAGAACTGCATCGGGCGGCTCTGAGGTGGTGGTCAGCAGCACCAGCGTGCCCGACATGACGAGCGCCACGCCCAGGAGTGCGACGGTGAGGGCCTGGCGCAGTGCCGCCTCCGGGATACGACGGCCCATGACGTCCACGGCGGTGCGCCCGCGGATCTCGGCCAGGATCGCCGCCCCCAGCACCGCGAACGTCGTGACCTTGATGCCGCCCGCGGTGCCCGCGCTGCCGCCGCCGATGAACATCAGTACGCACATGCCCAGCAGGGTCGCCGGGCGCATGGCGCCGGTGTCGACGCTGTTGAAACCCGCCGTACGCGCGCTGGCGGCGGTGAAGAACCCGTTGAGCAGCTTGTCCCCCCAGTCCATGGGGCCCAGCGTCCCCGGGTTGTTCCACTCCAGCAGGCAGGTCATCAGGGCGCCGACGACGAGCAGGGCCGCGTAGGTGGCGAGCGTGAGCCGGGTATGCAGGGACCAGCGGTGCCTGAGCCCGCCGCGTACGCCGGCCTGGCCGACCCGGAACAGCTCCAGCAGCACGGGGAAACCCAGGGCGCCGAGCAGGCAGACGGCGGCGATCGGCAGGATGATGGAGGCATCGTGCGCATAGCCGACGAGGTTGTCGTCGCGCAGCCCGAAACCGGCGTTGTTGAAGGCGGAGACCGCGTAGAAGACGCCGTGGTAAAGGGCTTCCCCGGGCGTTTCGCCCTGGCCGAAGTGAAAGCGCGTCATCAGGTACGCGGCCAGGGCGAACTCGATGACGAGCGTGGTGCCCGCGATGCCCAGGAGCAGCCTGCGGATGTCGGTCACGCCGACGCTCCCGGTCTCGGCCTGCGTGCTGAGCTGTGTAGTCAGCCGGAGCCGGCCCGCCACGAGCAGACCCAGCAGGGAGGCGAGCGTCATGATCCCGAATCCGCCGACCTGGATCAGGGCGAGGATCACGCCCTGGCCGAACGCGCTCCAGTGGCTGCCGACGGGGACGATGGCGAAGCCTCCGCTGGCCGCGCCCGCTGAGGTGAACAGGGCGGTCAGTACGCTGGTGCTGCGGCCGGGCGCGGTGGTGGCCGGGAGCATCAGCAGGGCCGCGCCCAGGACGATGAAGAGCGCCAGGGCCAGAACGGCGGCACGGGTCGGTTGCGCGGCCAGCCGAGACCACAAGGCCCGAGTCGTACCCGCGGCCACCACCCACCTCCCGGTCTTCCCGACGCCGTACCTCCGCGGCGCTGCCCTGCCCCGCCGCCCGGTCGGTGATCACTGCGGTGTGGGCAGCAAGAGACAGCATCCCCGCCAAAAGGGGCATATGGAACGCGGCGCGACGTCGAGAGCCGTCGAAAATCGCGGGAGGAACGGGCGGCAGCGCGCCTTCAGTGGACAAGGCGCCCGCGGGTTCAGCGGATCCGCCGCCTGCAGGCTCAGTGGATCCGGCGCCCGTGGGCGTCCGGCACGCCGGACTTCCGGAAGAAGTACGTGTTGATGTGGTCGCGCCACTCGCGCGCGCTGCGGAGCTGTTCCTCATAGCGCTCCGCCGCCCGCGCGTGGCGTGCGGGGCGCATCAGATCCGAGAGCCCGCCCCACACGCGGCGTGCCTCCTCGACCTCCTCCACGCCGTCGAAGTGCGTGTCGTAGATGTGCTGGATCACCGTCTCACCGCTGTGCAACACGTGGCCGTACGGCACGTGGTGGAAGAAGAGCAGCAGCTCGTCCGGGCAGGTCTCGGGGTTCTCGTACACTTCCGCCCACGGCTTGGCGTACTGCCCGGCGAACCCGGTACCGGTCGCCTGGCTGCGGTCCACGCCGATCCCGTCGCGGTCGGCGAAGTGGTACGTGCCCCAGGGGCTGTACTCGTAGCCGTCCACGCTCGGCCCGTAGTGGTGCCCCGGCTGCACCATGAAGCCCACCCCGAGCGGCGCCGTGTACTTCTCGTACGTCCGCCAGGAGCCGTCCAGGACCGCGTGCAGCCCGTTCCGCAGCCGCGCGGGAGCGGCGGTCTCCTCCGGCGCGAACGTCAGCTCGATCCACTCGTCCAGGACGGCGCGGGGGTCCGTGTCCGGTCGCCAGGCGAGCCGGCCGATTGCGTACAGGTTCGCCTGCGCCAGCGGATGCCCCGTCCAGAACGGGTCGTCACCGGCGCTCGACACCGCCACCAGGCCGCCGCCGCGCGCCAGGTCCCCGACGCTCGGCCCTTCCCCGCCCTCCGGCCGGAACCGCAGCGCCTCGCTCCACATCGGCCCGAGCCAGCACACGTGCCGCTGCTGCCCCGTGTACTCCTGGGTCGCCTGGATCTCCACCGCGAGCCGGGTGTTCGGCATCGCGCCGATCACCGGCGACACGGGCTCGCGTGTCTGGAAGTCCATCGGCCCGTGCTTCACCTGGAGCACCGCGTTCGGCGCGAACTCGCCGTCCAGCGGCGCGAAGTGGTCGTACGCCGCGCGCGCCCGGTCCGTCGACCGGTCCCGCCAGTCCTGCTTGTGGTTGTAGACGAAGGCCCGCCAGTGCACCGTCCCGCCGTACGGGGCCAGCGCCGCAGCGAGCATGTTGGCGCCGTCCGCGTGGCTGCGGCCGTAGCTGAACGGGCCCGGCTGCCCCTCGGAGTCGGCCTTCACCAGGTACCCGCCGAAGTCGGGAATCGCCTCGTACACCCGGCCGGTCGCCTCTGCCCACCAGGCGCGCACCCCCTCGTCCAGCGGGTCGGCGGTGGGCAGGCCGCCGAGCACGACGGGCGCGGCGAAGGAGACGGACAGGTGCGTGCGGATCCCGTACGCGCGCAGGGCGTCCGCGATCGCGGCCACCTCGCCGATGCGGTCGGTCAGCAGGTGCGCCTCCGTGGCGTGCACGTTGACGTTGTTCACGGAGACCGCGTTGATGCCGCAGGCCGCCAGCAGCCTGCCGTAGCAGCGCACCCGCTCCAGCTCGTCCCGCGAGCCCCGCGCCCGCCCGTTCTGCCAGAACAGCGAGCCGCCCGAATAGCCGCGCTCGACCTGGCCCATCACCGCATGCACGGCCACGTTGTCCCAGTGGTCGAGCATCCGCAGCTCCAGGGCCGGACGGTGCACCTCGCGTGCCCGCTCGCTCTGGAAGGCCGCCTCGCCGAGCCGCACGACGTGGAACAGCCCGTACAGCAGCCCGGCCTGACCGGCCGCCGTCACCGACGTGACGCCGTCGGCCCGCTCCAGTGCGAAACCCTCGTCTCCGAGCCCGTCGGGGTCGTCCGCGCCCAGCTCCAGGACCAGGTCGTACGACGCTCCCGATTCCCGCGAATCTCTTACGACGTGACCGCCGAACCGGGCACAGGCGTACGCCACTTCACCGTGCACCGTGCCCACCAGCGGGCCCTTTCCGGAGATCAGCGTTCTCCGGGAGCCGAGCGGGCGGAACGCGGCGGGTGGCAGCCACGCCGGGTCGACGCCGCTGGGCAGCGCGGGCACGGATACGGGTGCGGATGCAGTCACGACAACCTCTGGTCAGTGCGTATGGAGCGAGCTGGGCCGCGCGGGCGCGGCCCAGCCATGGAACGAAACCCTCGGCCTACTGAAGACGCAGGACGGACACCCCGCGCGGGTCCAGCGTCAGTGCCTCACCGCGTTCCACCTGCTTGCCGGTCAGCAGCTCCACGGCCGACGCGTGTGCCGTCACGGACACCGGGTCGGAGGCGTGGTTCAGCAGGAAGAACAGGCGGGTGCCGTCGGGCGCGGTGCGGGTGGCGGTCTCGACGGACGAGTGTTCGGCGTACGGGCCGACCAGGTCGTGGCGGGCGAGGACGCGGCGGACCACCCAGTCGACGCCCGGCTGGTCCAGCGCGGTCGCGACATACCAGCCCTCGCCCCCGTTCTCGCCGAAGGGGTGCCGCGTGACGGCCGGGGTTCCCGCGTAGAAGTCGTCCTGGTAGGTGCCGACCGGCTCGGCGCCCTGCGGCAGCACGATCTCGAAGACGAGTCGCCCGTCGGTGCTCAGCGCCTCCTCGCCCGTGCCGAGCACGACCGGGTTGACGACGTCGGCCGGGCGCGAGTCCCACTCGTCCACGCGGACGCCCATCAGGCCGGCCAGCGGGCCGGGGACGTCGGTGAGGAAGGCGTTGTCGTACTCGTCGACGCGGCCGGAGAGGAACGTCGTCAGCACCGTGCCGCCGCGCTCCGCCACGGCCTCCAGACGGGCGGCGAGGTCGCCCTTCACCATGTGCAGTGCGGGCGCGAGGACCACGTCGTACGGAGTGAGATCGGCCGTGACCGGGACGACGTCCACGTCCGCGCCCGCCTCACGGGCAGCGCGGTAGTACGCGTGCACGACCTGCTGGTAGCCGACCAGCCGGGACGGGCCGTCGGAGATCTCCAGCGCCCACCAGCTGTCCCAGTCGAAGAGCAGGGCGGTACGGGCCGGGGTGCGGGCGCCGAGCGCGACCGGCCCCAGCTCCTCCAGCTCCCGTCCCACCTCCGAGACCTCGCGGAACACGCGGGTGTCGTCCCGTCCGGCGTGCCCGATGACCGCACCGTGGTACTTCTCGCAGGCCCCGCGCGAGGCGCGCATCTGGAAGTAGAGCGCGGCGTCCGCACCGTGCGCGACGGCCTGCCAGGTGGCCAGACGCAGCTCACCGGGGCGCCTGAGCGGGTTCACGTCGCGGCAGGCGGTCGTGGAGGGCGTCTGCTCCATCAGCCAGAACGGCGCGCCGTCCTTGAGACCGCGCATCAGGTCGTGCCCGAGGGCGGCCATGGTGGGCGGGGCGTCGAGCGGCGGGTAGCTGTCCCAGGACGCGAAGTCCAGGTGGGGCGCCCAGCGGTGGTAGTCCAGCGGCCGGTACATGCCCATGAAGTTGGTGGTGACCGGGGTCTCCGCGTCGTGGCGGCGGATCGCCTCCTTCTCGGCGCGGAAGCAGCCGAGGAGCGCGTCCGTCATGAAGCGCTGGTAGTCCAGGGTGATGCCCTGGAAGGCCGTGTGGTTCGGGCCGCGCCAGTGCTCGGTGAGGGCGTTCGGCGGCTCGATCTCGAACCAGTCGGTGTAGCGGTGCGACCAGAAGGTCGTGCACCACGCCTCGTTGAGCGCGTCGAGATCGCCGTACTGCTCGCGCAGCCAGCCCCGGAACCCGCCGGCGCACAGGTCGCAGTAGCAGGCCCCGCCGTACTCGTTGTTGATGTGCCAGGCAAGCAGCGCCGGGTGGTCGGCGTAGCGCTCGGCGAGGCGGCCCGCGATCGCGGTGGAGAGCCGGCGGTACGCCGGTGAGCTGGGGCAGAAGTTGTGCCGCTGGCCGTAGCCGTGGCGGCGGCCCTCGAAGTCGGTGCGGTTGACCTCGGGGTAGGCGCGGGCCAGCCAGGGCGGGAGAGCGGCGGTGCCGGTCGCGAGGCACACGCGCCGGCCCTCGGCGGCCGCGCGGTCGAGGATGCGGTCCAGGACGGTGAAGTCGTAGACGCCCTCGGCGGGCTGGGTGAGCGACCAGGAGAAGACACCGACCGTGAGGGTGTCGATACGGGCCTGGTCGAACAGCCGGTGGTCCTCGTCCCAGACGGGTTCGGGCCACTGCTCGGGGTTGTAGTCGCCGCCGTACGGGATCTTGTCGGTGCGGGGGACGGTCATGACGTGAAGTCCTTCTGGGTCTCGGCGATCACCGGGCGGCTGGTGTGCAGCAGGGACAGCAGCAGAGGCGCGGCCAGCAGGGCGGGCAGCGCCTCGGTGAGCAGCACGGTCAGCCCCCCGGCCAGGATGAGCAGCGACAGCGCGCCCAGGGTTGCCTTGCCGTGCCGGAACAGGAAGTACGCGGAGAGGCGCGCGGTGTCGCGCCCGCGGAAGACGAACAGGGAGGTCAGGACGAGCGCGTGCGCGCCCCACAGCAGCGAGGCCACGCCGATCACCGCGAGCAGCACCGCCCACCAGCCGGGCAGGCCGGTGGCGTGGAAGTGGGCGAGTGATATGCCGATGACGGTCAGCCAGGCGAGCAGCGGCGTCCACAGCTTCAGCGCCGGCAGGGCGTTGAGCCGCCAGCCGCGCCAGAAGGCGCGGGCCGGGTGCAGTTCGGTGAGGTCGCGGGTGCGGTGGTGGAGCGCGTACAGGGCGGCGGACAGGGCAGGGCCGAGCGGCAGCAGACAGACCGCGGCGAGCGGCAGGTTGGACGGGTCGGCGCCGAGGAACAACAGGGCGACCAGGCCGGGCGAGGCGGCTGCGAGCAGCAGCGCCTCGACGGTCACGAGCGTGTGGACCAGGGCCGCCGCGCGCGACAGCGGGCCGTCGCCGAAGGCACGACGGCCGGCTGTCTGCGGGGCGCTCATCGGGGCTCCTCCCGTCCGAGCAGGCGCCGCTCGTCCCACCAGGGCGGCGTCTCGTCGTCCAGCGCGGTCACCTCGACCAGGGTGACCTCGTGCCGGGCGAGCGTGAGGTCGAGGTCGGCCCGGCCGTCCTCGACGGGCAGCCGCAGATGGCCGCGGGCGGGCTCGGCCGCCTCGTGCAGCACGTCGAGCTCGTGCGGGCGCGGCGAGCGCGGGCTGCCCATACGCCGCCAGGCCGTGTAGGCGTTGCCGTGCTCCTCGTCCACGGTGGAGCGGCGGACGAACGCCTCGCCGCGCGGACGGGTCCCGATTGGGACGGACAGGCGCACGGTGTGCCGGTCCGGGCCGGGCGTCTCGCCGGTCGGATCGACGGGCGCCCAGGCGAGGACGGTGACCCGGCCGTCGGGGTGCCGCGTGACCAGGTGGTCGTCGCCGCGCGCCAGCAGTTCCTGCCCCATCCGCGCCATGAACGCGTACAGGTGGTACGTCGGCTTCTTCACCTGCCGGTGCGTGAGCAGCCCGAAGCCGCCGTGGAACAGCGCGGTGGGCGGGCCCACCTCCTCGAACATGTCGCTGAAGGTCCAGTACGAGAAGGAGTCGACCAGGTCCCCGCCCGCGGCGAGCACCGGCGCGAGATACGCGGCGTGAAAGGCGGTGTCGTGGATCGGGTTGTCCGGCCGGTACGAGGAGTTGAACTCCGTGATGTGGACCGGGACGTCCGCGAACCGGGTGCCCTCGAGCTGGCGGCGCGGGGTCGCGAACTGCTCGAGGAGGCGGTCGGCCGGAGCGAGCGTCTGGTGGACGCCGAACGGCACGTGCTGCGCCGGGCCTGTGGTGTAGGCGTGCCGGGAGACGAAGTCGACGGGTGCGTCGCTCGCCTCGGCGAACTCCGCGAACCGCACCATCCATTCGTCGGATCCCGGCGAGATGGCCGGGCCGCCGACCTGGAGGGAGGCGTCGACCTCCTTCACCGTGTGCGCGGTCACCTCGTAGAGCCGGTGGTACGCCGCCTCGTCCGCGTCCTTCCAGAAGTCCCGCAGATTCGGCTCGTTCCACACCTCGATGGGCCAGGTGCGCACCTCGTCGATGCCGTAGCGGTCGATGAGGTGGGTGAGGGTGGCGCGGACCAGCTCCGCCCACTCCTTGTGGGAGCTGGGCGGAGTGACGTTGCCGCGCCACCAGAAGACGGTCTGGTCCCCGGAGGCCAGGTCGCTCGGCATGAATCCGAGTTCGATGAACGGCTTTATGCCGAGGGCCAGATAGGCGTCCACCACCTGGTCGACGTACGTGAAGGAGTGGTGCACGTGGCGGGCGCCCTCCCACTCGTACGGCCGGTGGACGCCCATGCCGTCGCTGAGCAGGCCATGCCCGCGGATGTACCGGAATCCGATCTCGCGCTGCAGCAGGGCGAGCGAGTCCTGGTAGTCGCGGCGCAGGGCGAGTTCGATCCGGCCGGTGCCGACGCAGAAGCGCCAGGCCTCGGAGAGATGTCCGGCCGGTTGGTCCGGTATGCGGTGACGCATGGCCTTGCTCGTCATCGTCAGCCGTTCTCCTTCTTGAAGCGCTCGTACGCCTTGTTGTGCATGTCGATGAACTGGTCCATGTTCTTGGCCTTCAGTTCAGCGACGTAGTTGTCCCACTCCGACAGCTTGCGCTTGCCGAGGGCGAACTTGAGGGTGTTCTCCCGGACGTGGTCCTTCAGCGGGGTCTCCCAGAGGGTGGCCTGCTCCTGCTCGGACGCCTTGAGCGGGTGGGCCGGCTCGACGGCGAGCAGCTTGCGCTGGGCCATCGAGTCCTGGAACTCCTTCTCGTCCTCCGTGAAGGACGACGAGACCAGGGACCACTTACCGCCGTAGGAGAAGACGCCGTTGGTGAAGCCGTAGTCCTTCTGCAGGTCCTTCTTCGCGTCCGGGTTCATGGCCAGGGCCTTGATGCCGTCCTTGGGGGCGTACTTGCCGGGTCCGGACGACGTGTACGTGACGTCCTTGACACCCCACTTGGCGAACTCCTGACCGGCGTCCGAGTACCACAGCCAGTCGACGAACTGCATCAGCGCGACGAAGTTCTCGCTCTTGAGGGCCTCGCTGGAGATCATCATGCCGTTCTCCAGACGGCTGCCCGCCACCACGGGACCGGCGGGGCCGATCGGCACCGGGATGATCGCGATCTTCGAGCCCTTGACCTGCTTCTCCAGGTTGAGGCGGTACTCGTCCGCCAGCACCTGGGGATTGGCGCTGATCACGAAGGACTTGCCGGCGAGGAGCTTCTGCTTGGCCTGGTCGTCGGACTGCGTGAAGCTCTCGGGGTCCACCAGGCCGTCGGACACCAGCTTGTTCAGGTACTCCAGCATCTGGCGGTACTCGTCCATGGCGCCGGTGAAGACGTACTTCTGCGCCTTGGTGTCAAAGGTGTAGTTGTTGTAACCCCAGCCGCCCTTGGTGCCGAAGGACTGGGCGAGGAAGTTGAGCAGCGCGCCGCCCGGCTCGGGCTGGTTCCAGCGGTCCGAGAAGGGATACACCTTGGGGTGGGCCTCCTTGAGGCCCTTCAGCACCTCGTGGACCTCGTCCCAGGTGGTCGGCAGGTCGAGCCCCGCATCCTCCAGTACGTCGGTGCGCAGGGCGAGCGAGTAGCCGACCTTCACCTTCTCGTGGATGCCCGGCAGGAGGTAGTACTTGCCGTCGGCCTGCCGGATGGAGTCGATGTCCCCCTCCAGCCCCCACTTCTTGACCTTGTCCTGGAAGTTGGGCATCAGGTGCACGTACTCGCTGACCGGGAGGATGGCCCCGGAAGCGACGAACGCGGTCTCCTGACCCGGGTACGTCTTGGGGATGAGGAAGGGCGCGTCACCCGCGCCGAGGAGCAGGCCTCTCTTCTTCTCGTAGTCGCTGTACGGGACGCCGGTCCTCTTGAACGTGACGTTCGTACGCTTGGTGAGTTCCTTCCAGAAGAGCCAGCTGTCCTTGGGCGGGTAGACCGGGTTGTCGAGGTGCAGAAGGGAGAAGGTGAGCGGCTTGGTGGCCTTGAACTGGTCACCCGCCCCGTACTTCTTCATCGCCCCGACCTCTTTCTTGGAGAGGTCCTTCGGGTCGTCGCTGGAGTCGTCGCCGCTGCCGCAGCCGACGAGGGTGGTGAGGCCGAGGCCGGCGAACGCCGCGGCGGCGAGCAGGCTGCGCCGGGACAGCTGTCCGGAGTTGTTCACGGATACTCCTTTGTTTCCGTATCAGGGGGTGTTTCTCTGTAGCCGAGGGCCGAGTTGTCTCGTGTCAGTTGTCAGCCCTTGACCGCGCCGAGCGTGACGCCGGAGACGAAATAGCGCTGGACGAACGGGTAGACGCAGAGAATGGGCAGCGCCGTGAGCAGGATCGTGACGGACTGGATGTTCGCCCCCACCTGCGTGAGCTGCTCCGTGGTGGCGCCGACGTTCCCGCCGCCGGTCGCGCCGGCGATCATGTTGCGCAGATAGACGGTTACCGGCATCAGCTCGGCCTTGTCCATGTAGAGGAATGCGCCGAACCAGGAATTCCAGAAGGACACCGAGTAGAACAGCACCATCGTCGCGATCACCGCTTTGGACAGCGGCAGTACGATGCGGAACAGAATTCCGTAGGTGCTCAGTCCGTCGATCTGCGCGGCTTCTTCGAGTTCGGACGGCAGGCTTTCGAAGAAGGCCTTCATCACGAGCAGGTTGAAGACGCTGATCGCGTTCGGGATGACCAGGGCCCACAGCGTGTTCTTCATGCCGAGGCTGGTGATGAGCACGTAGTTGGGGATCAGGCCGCCCGAGAAGAACATCGTGAAGACGGCGACGCCGATCAGGGCGTTGCGCCCCTTCAGATGCTGCTTGGACAGGACGTAGGCGTAACAGGTGGTGAGCACCATGGCGATGACGGTGCCGACCACCGTGTACAGCACGGTGTTGCCGTAGTTCCGCCAGAACATACCGTCCGAGATCACGAGGCGGTACGTGGTCAGGTTGAACCCCTCGGGCAGCAGGTTCACCTCGCCGGCCCGGATATGGTCCTCCGCGCTGAAGGAGCGGGCGATGATGTTCACGAAGGGGTACAGGGTCACGACCACGACCGCGGTGAGGATCAGCCCGTTCACCACCTGGAAGACGCGGTAGCCGCGGGAGGGCTGGTGCACCGAGGTGCGCTGGCGCGGAGCGCGGCGCAGATCGCCGCTGGACAGGGTTACCACAGGCTCGTCCCCACTGTGCGACGCGAGATCTGGTTGGCGGAGAAGATCAGCACCAGGCCGATGATCGCCTCGAAAAGGCCGATGGCGGCGGCGTAGCTGAAGCTGTTGGATTCCACACCCGCGCGGTACAGGTACGTGGAGACGACGTCCGCGGTGGGATACGTCAGCGGGTTGTACAGCAGCAGGATCTTCTCGAAGCCCACCGCCATGAACGTGCCGATGTTGAGGATCAGCAGCGTGATCATGGTGGGGCGGATACCAGGAAGGGTGATGTGCCAGATCTGCTGCCACCGGTTGGCGCCGTCGATCCGCGCCGCCTCATACAACTCGTCGTCGATGGTGGTGAGCGCGGCCAGGTAGAGGATCGTGCCCCAGCCGGCGGTCTGCCAGATCTCCGAGCTGACATAGATGGTCCGGAACCACTCCGGCTCCTGGAGGAACGGGATCGGCTTGTGGCCGAACGTCTCGAGGGCCTGGTTGACCGGGCCGTCCGTGGCCAGGATCTGCATCGTGATGCCCGCGATGATCACGATGGAGAGGAAGTGCGGGAGGTACGAGACCGACTGCACGAACCGCTTCAGCGCCCGCGTGCGCACCTCGTTGAGCAGCAGAGCCAGCACGATCGGCACCGGAAAGCAGAACACGAGCGTGAGCGTGCCCATCCACAGCTGGTTGGTGAAGACGTGCCAGAAAGTGGGGTCGTCGAGGAACATCTGCACATAGCGCAGACCCACCCATTCCTCACCGAGGATCGAACCCCCCGGCTGGAAGCGCCGAAAGGCGATCACGTTCCCGATCATCGGCAGATACCGGAAAATCAGGAAGAACAGCAGCGGCAGCACCGCAAGCGAGTACAGCTGCCAGTCACGGCCCAGCGCCTGCCGCCATGTTCGGCGCGCGCGCGGCAGTGGCCGGCTGGGCTGGGCCGGGGGACCGGCCGACGGCGGATCCTCGGTGCCGTGCGGCGGATCCAGGGCGGTGGAGGTGCTCATGTTCAGGCCTCCGTGGCGTGTGCGGGACGGGCTGACGGGCCAGGATGGGCCCTGGTGGGAAAGGCAGTGGTGCGGGACGGACGGATACGTCCGGAGGCACCCGGCATCACGGGGGGATCCGGGACCGATACGTTTTCAGAAGCTTTCCGGTAACGTGGCGGCAACTTAGGGGCGGCTTCGCGCGCTTGTCAATGGTGCTCACATGCAGGGACGTTGAACGAACCGTGTCCCAACTGCAACGTTTCAAGGAGGGGTCGGGTCTCGGGCAACGCTGTTAATCTCTTCCGGAAATTTTTGATCACTGACCGAAACGACCGGACGACCGCCCGCCGTCCCCGATCGCCTGCGAGGTTCCGTGCCCGCCTTCGACCTCCCCCCGGACGAGCTGGAGCGACACCGCCCCGCACTCGACGAGCCTGCCGACTTCGACGCCTTCTGGCAGGACACCCTGAAGCAGGTAGAGCAGGACGAAGCGCTCGTCTCGGTGCATCCCGTGGACAACGGCCTTCGGCTGGTCGAGAGCTGGGACGTGACCTTCCGGGGATTCGACGGCGAGCCGGTGCGCGCCTGGTACAGCCGCCCCGCCGCAGTGTCGGAGGCCCTGCCCGCCGTCGTCGAGTACGCGGGCTACGGGCGCGGGCGCGGCCTCGCGCACGAACGCCTCACCTGGGCCTCCGCCGGATACGCGCACCTGCTCATGGACAACAGGGGACAGGGCGACCAGTACGGCTGCGGCGGCGACACTCCGGATCCGCATGCCTCCGCGCCCGGCGGCCCGGGACCTGCCGCGCGCGGCCTGCTCTCGCCGCACGACTATCACTACCGGCGGCTCATCACGGACGCCGTGCGTGCCGTCGCCGCCGTGCGCGCACTGCCGGGCGTGGACGGCGCACGCGTGGCCGCCGTCGGCAACAGCCAGGGTGGCGGCCTCGCACTGGCCGTCGCCGGACTCGTCCCGGACCTGGCGGCGGTGGCGGTGAGTGCCCCGTTCCTGTGCGGCATCCATCGCGCGCTGAATCTCACGGACGCCGCTCCCTACGGTGAGATCTCGGCCTATCTCTCGGTACACCGCGAGGCCGTCGAAGCCACCATGCGCACCCTCACCTACATGGAGGGCGCCTCCTTCGCCCGCCGCGCGAACGCCCCGGCCCACTTCGGCGTCGGCCTGCGCGACACGGTCTGCCCGCCCAGCGGCGCGTACTCCGCCTTCAACCGCTATGGCGAACTGAGCGGCACCGACCCGTCCCGGGAGATGCACACCTATCCCTTCAATGGCCACGAGCACGGCGACGCGGTGCACGTACGCAAGCAGCTGTCGTGGCTGCGCGAGGTGCTGGGCGACTGAGACGGTTGTCGCCGGCGCGGCCCCGGATCATGGTCCGGGGCCGCGCCGGCCGAGAACTGGGGTGCGGTTTGACGGCCGGGAAGGGGGGCGCGCGCCGGTGCGCGGAGCAGCGCCATTACGCCAAGTCCGCCCCCGGGCGCAACACCCCTGTCCTCACAGCCCCTTGCCGGGCTACCCTCAATATCCCCACAACGTCCGTCCGTACCGGCCTCGTTGGGACAGCATGATCGCTACTCCGCTCGTTCAGCCGCCCACGCCGCCCCTCTTGCTCGAACGTGAGTTGGAGCTCGCCGCGGCCGCCCGAGCCGTCGACACCCTCCTGTGCCACGCTCGCCCCGAAGGCGGCGTGCTGGTCTATACGGGAGAGGCAGGAGTCGGAAAAACGTCACTGCTCGGCGCGGTGCGCGCCACCGCCGAGGACCGCTGCACGGTGTGGTCGGCTCGCGGCAGCCGAGCGACGACGTCCGTGCCCTTCCATCTCGTTCGGCAACTGCTGCACCCCGTACTGGACGGGCTCGCCCGGGACGAGGCGCGCGAACTCCTCGGCGAGGCGTACGAGATCGCGGGCCCAGCCGTCGGCCTGGCCGCCGCGAGCGGCCCGCCCACCTGCCCGCAGGCCGTACGCGAAGGCCTCGACCGGCTCGTCGGCCGTCTCGCGCTCAGCCACGGCCCTCTCGTGCTCACCATCGACGACGCCCACTGGGCCGACACCGAATCGCTGTCCTGGCTGGCGTCGTTCAGTACGTTCCTGTGCCGTCTGCCGCTGCTGATCGTCGTCGCACACCGCCCCCCGGAGCTGTACGGCAGCGAGCTTGCGCATCTCGCCGCCGTGGGAGAGGCCGCACGCCTGCGCGTCACCCTGCAGGCCTTCACGCCGGAGGCCACGGCGGAACTGGTGCGCGACGCGCTCGGTGCAGGCGCCGACGCCTCGTTCTGCCGCGAGGTGTGGGCGGTCACCGGCGGCAACCCGTACGAAACAGTCGAACTGCTGGAGAGGATCCGGGCCCGTTCCATCAAGCCCGTCGCGGAGTCCGCGGACCTGCTGCGAGGGATCGGCGCCACGGCCCGCGGTCGTGGGCTCATCGACAGGCTCGAGCAGATCGGCGCCGACGCGACCAGGTTCGCGTGGGCCGCAGCCGTGCTCGGCACGGACATCTCGCTGGAACTGGTGCAGAACCTGGCCGGGATGGCGCAGGCGCAGGCCGCCGACTGCCTGGCCAGGCTGCGCGCCGCCCGCATACTGACGGGCAGTGAACCGCTGGAGTTCGTGCATCCGCTCATCGCCACCGCGGTGTACCGCGCGATCCCGCCCGCCACCCGCACCGCGATGCACGGCCGGGCCGCCTGGCTCACCATCCAGGCGGGCCTCGGCCCCGCGGCCGCGTCCCGCCACCTCCTGGAGGTACAGCCGGACGACGACCCCGAAGTCGTACAGCAGTTGCGCGCGGCCGCCGCCGAACACCTCGCGGTCGGCGCCCCGGACGCCGCCCGCCGCTGCCTGGAGCGGGCCCTGCGCGAACCCCCGCACGCGCGCGTGCGCGCCCACGTCCACTACGAACTGGGCTGCGCCACCCTCCACACCTCGCTGCCCACCACGGTGCGCCACCTGCGCGCCGCCCTCGATCTGCCGGGCCTCGGCGACGAGCTGCGCGTCGACGCCACCTGCCTCCTTGCCCAGACCCTCGCCCACAACAACGAGATGCGCGAGGCCGCCGCCTCCGTCAAGGCCGCACTCGCCCACACTCCGCCCGGACTCGGACGACTACGCCTGCAGGCCGCGCACTTCATGTTCGAGGCGTGCCGCGGGGAAGAAGACGACGGCCCTGGCCGCTCACGGCGGCTGGCCGCGCTCGCCGACCACCTGCCGGGCACCACCAACGCCGAACGCGCCCTGCTCACCGTCCGCGCCTTCGACGCGATGCTGCGCGGCGAGGACGCCGGCCATGTCGCCGCCCTCTGCGACCGGGCCCTCGACTCGGGGCGCCCGCCGCGCGGCCTCGGCTGGACGGACACCGACTGGGGCTCCGAATACCCGGTGCTGATCGGCATCACCTGTACCTACACCGACCAGTTGGAGCGGGCCGAGGACCTCTTCACCGAGGCGCTGCTCTCGTACGAGATATCCGGCTGGAAAGGCGTCCATCTGGCCCTGGTGTACACGCTCATGGGCGGCGTGCACCGGCGCCGCGGCAGGCTGATCGAAGCAGAAACCTTCCTTCGGGAGGGGCTGCGCCATGCCGACCGGGTCGGGGCCGGCCTGCCGGTCCACTGGGACGCGGCGTGCACGCTCATCGACACCCTGCTGGCCCGAGGCCACACCGAAGAGGCCCAGCGGATCGCCGACGAGTGCGACTTCGAACCCCCGTACCCCGACCTGCTCGTGTGCCCAGACGTCCGCACCGTCCGCGGCAGGCTGCTGCTCGCCCAGGGGCGCCCGAAGGAAGCGGTCGCCGAACTGGAGGCGGCCGGAGCCGCCCTCGAGGCCCGCGGCCACCACAACACCGTATGCGCCCCATGGGCTCTCGAACTGGCCAGGGCTCTCGCCCGCGAGGACCCCGGCCGCGCCGCCTCGCTCGCTGTCAGGGCCCGCCAGAACGCAGAACGCCTCGGCACCGACACCGCCGTGGGCGAGGCCCTGCGCTGCGCCGCCGCTGTGGCGGGGCCGGACGCCGCCGCCCCGCTCCTCGCCCAGGCAGTCGAGCGCCTCGCGGCATCCCCGTCGGCGTACGAACATGCCCTCGCCCGCGTCGAGTACGGCCTGCTGACCCACAACCCCGCCGAGCTCCGCCGGGGCCTTGAGCTTGCCAAGAGCTGCGGTGCCGACACCCTCGCCGCCCGGGCCTCGAGGGCGCTCGCCGCGGAGCGGCCACTCACCTGAGGAAACGTTCAGCCCGCGCGGTCACGGGCAACCCAGTGGAATAGTGAACGCGTTGAGAGGAGGGCCCGCACTGGCCACGGCACCGCCGTCGTCCGTACCGGCCCTCCCGGTGCCACGCGTCAGACGGCGGCCCAGCCGTCGTCGACGGGGAGAATGGCGCCGTTGACGAAGGCGGCGGCGTCGGAGGCGAGGAAGACGATGGCGTCGGCCTGCTCCTCGGCCGTGCCCATCCTGCCGATGTTGGCGCCCACGAACTGGCCGACCAGCGCGGGACCGTGGGCCTCCGGGCTGGCATCGACCTGGATGCTGGTCGCCGTCGGGCCGGGGGCGATGGCGTTGGCGCGGATGCCCTGCTTGCGGTACATGACAGCGAGGTTCTTGACCAGGCCGACGATGCCGTGCTTGGAGGCGGTGTAGGCGGCGCCGGCCGCGCTGCCGCGCAGACCGGCCTCGGACCCGGTGAAGACGACCGAGCCGCGCGTCGCCGCCAGCATGTGCGGCAGCACGGCGCGGGTCAGCAGGAACGGAGCGGTCAGGTTGATGCGTATGACGCGCTCCCACTCGTTGTCGTCCGTCTCGCCCAGGGCCGACATGCGGTCCATGATCCCGGCGTTGTTCACGAGCACGTCCACGCCGCCGAACGTCTCCACGGCCGATGCGACGACCTGGTCCACCACCCGCTGGTCGCTGAGGTCACCGACGACCGCGTGGGCGTCGCCCCCGGCGTCCTTGATCGCCTTGACGGTCCCCTCGGCGCCGTCCCGGTTCAGGTCCGCGACGAGGACCTTCGCGCCCTCCGCCGCGAACTTCAGGGCTGCGGCCCGGCCGATCCCCGATCCCGCTCCGGTGACGATGACGCCGCGTCCCTGAAGGCCGGTGGTGCTCATGTGGTGCTCCTTGCTGTCGCGCTGTTGCTGCTCTGTGTGCTGCGTTGTGTGCGCCGGGCGACCCTCTGTGGTGCAGGAGAGTCGTCATGCGGGGGTCGCCTGCGGGGCGGGATGACCAGGCTACAACTCCATTACTTGAGTCAAGTAAGCATGGGGGCGTTAGTTGAGTCAAGCAAGTAATGTAAAATGTGGGACATGACCACAGCGCCGCGAGCAACCACCCCCGTCTCGACGGATGTGGCCGAGATCGAGCGAGCCCTCAGCCGCATCTCCTACCTGACCGGCCGGGTCCGGCAGCACGACCGCCTCATGGCCCTGGCGGGAGTGCCGCTCGACCGTGCCGCCGTGGCGCTCCTGCGGCAGATCTACGACGCCGCGCCCCTCCGGCCCAGCGAGCTGGCGGTCCGGCTGGCCGTGGAGGCGTCCCATGTCACCCGGCAGGTGCAGCAGCTGCAGAAGGCCGGTTACCTGTCCCGCGTCCCGGACCCCGACGACCGCCGCGCACAGCTCATCGAGCTCACCCCCCTCGGCCGCGACACGGTCGAACGCATCCGCGAAGCCAGTCGCCGGGGTATGGAGGGGGCGCTGGCCGCGTGGTCGCCCGAGGAGCTGCAGCAGCTCGCCACCCTGTTCCACCGGATGGTCGACGACTTCCTCGCCTACAAGTGGACCGGGGAGGAGGACGCGGACGCGCCGGGCGCCGGCTGAGGACGGCCCGTATCGAGGTCGACGGCGCCGACAAGACTCTTCAATTGCGGTCCTGGTGCTGGTGGCGGCTGCTGCCCCCGCTGTCGCCCGTCTGCAGGTGCTGCCGCGAGCCCCGCGACCGTGTCGGCGCCGAGTCGGCCGCCCGGACGCCGTCCTCCGGCTCCTCGGAGTCGAGTACGCCTTCGCCGTAGAGGTCCTGCAGCCAATTGGCCTGGTAGATGGTGTCGAGATAGCGCTCGCCGAGGTCCGGGGCGATGGCGATCGCGGTGAGGTCGCGCGCGTCGTTCTCGGCCAGCCAGCGCATCGCGCCGCTGACCACTGTGCCTGTGGAGCCGCCGAACAGGAACCCGCGTCTGGCCAGACGGTGGCAGGCTCGGATGGTGTCGGTCTCCTCGACGTAGATGACCTCGTCCACGTACGACTCGTCCAGCAGCGGAGGACGCATGCTCATGCCGAGACCGGGGATCATCCGGCGGCCCGGCTCACCACCGAAGATCACCGAGCCGACGCTGTCCACCGCGACGATCCGCACCGGCCGGTGCCAACGCCGGAAGAAGCGTGCGCAGCCCATCAGGGTCCCCGTGGTGCCGGCCCCGACGAACAGCACGTCGAGCCGCGGGAAGCGCTGCGCGATCTCCGGCGCCGTCTTGCGGTAGTGCGCCTTCCAGTTGCCCGGATTGGTGTACTGACTGAGCCATACGTACCGGTCGTCGGAGTCGACCAGCGCGCGGACGTAGTCGATCCGCGCGCCCAGGAAGCCGCCGTTGGCATCCAGGTCGGCGATGACGTGCACCTGGCTGCCCAATGCCTCCATCAGCAGCCTGGTCGACAGGTTGCAGCGGGAGTCCGTCACGCACAGGAACCGGTAGCCCTTGCTCGCCGCGATCATGCTCATCGCCACGCCGAGGTTCCCCGACGAGGACTCGACCAGGATCGAATCCGGCTTGAGCACGCCCTCCCGCTCGGCGGTCTCCACCATCTCGGTCGCCGCCTTCAGCTTGATCGAGCCGGCGAAGTTGAAGCCCTCGCACTTGAGATAGAGGGAGCGCCCGAAGATGGGCCGGAGGTCGACATAGAGCTGTGCTTCGTTAAAGGCATGCGGAGCGGATATGACAGGCACGATGGCCTCCTCATGTGCAACAGGACTCTTCCGAACATCCATCCGCTGTGGCGTTGCGTGTCGCGCTTGCTGGGCGAGACCTGTGTCCGAACCGAGTCGGCCGGGGGACCCCTGCGCGTCGTCGAAGGCCCGGACCGCGCTCCGGATGCCGGAGCCGGCGTGACAGGCCGTCGGCCGTGCATCATCCGTACCGGCGCAGTTCGTGGAAGAAGTCGTCGATGACGTGCAGCTCTCCGGAGCGGGCCACCTCGTCGTAGACGTACTTGCCGACCGCGAGGTCGAGCACTCCGAGGCCGAAGGGCGAGAACACCACCGTCCGGTCCGCGGGCACCTGCACACGTCCGGACATCACGTCGTCCAACGTGCCCTGCAGGAAGTCCCGGTCGCCCGTGAGCTGCTCGGCCAGATGCGGCGACGTGTTCGCCTTCAGACAGTGCTCGACGTCGTCGACGAAGTTGGCCGAGGCGAGGATGATCTCCGGCGAGAGGTCGCGCAGCGACACGTGCAGAACCACGGGATGGTGCGCGAACCACGCAGGGTCCGTGACGTGCGGCTCACCGGCGACGGTGGCGAAGACCACCAGGTCGCTGACGCGGATCAGCTCCTCGGCGCTGTCGTGCACGGTGATCCGGCCTGTGGTGCCCGACTGCTCGAGGTAGCAGCGGAAGCCCGCCGCGCTGTCGGCGGACACGTCGTGCACACCGATGTCGTCGAACGACCAGCCGCTGCCGGCCAGGAACGTGTGGATGTAGCGGGCGATCAGGCCCGTCCCGAAGAACCCGACGCGCGTGGGCCGGGGCCGGTTCCGGGTGAGCCGGTCGGCGGCCAGCGCCGCCGACGCCGCCGTCCTCGTGGCGCTGATGATGGAGCTCTCCAGGCAGGCGAACGGATAGCCGGTGTCGTGGTCGTTGAGGATCAGCACGGCCGACGCCCGCGGGATCCCGGCCTGCACGTTCTCCGGGAAACTGGAGATCCACTTCAGCCCGTCCACCCGTACGTGGCCGCCGATCGAGGCGGGCAGCGCGATGATCCGGGACGACGGCCGGTCGGCGAAACGCAGGAAGTACGACGGCGGGTTCACCGAATCACCGGCGCCGTGCAGCCGGTAGATGGCCTCGACCAGCTCGACGATCTGCTTCTCGCGGCCCTCCAGCACCTTCTGGACCTGGGCGCCGGAGATCACCGAGAAGGGGCGCACAGCGGTCGGCTCGGGCATGGCGGACTCCATTGCGGCGTAACGGACGGTGGTCATCGCGCGGTCACCTCGACGGTCGGCGAGCAGTCGGACAGGCGTACCGCGTCGGCCATCGCGACGAGCACGTCACGAGGCCCCTCGAAGGGCTCCCGGCTGTGCGCGCTGCGGATGTTGTCGACGAGCATCAGGTCGCCGGCCTGCCACGGCTCGCGGGCGGTGCCCGCCTCGTAGATCTCGTTGAGCAGCTGCACCACGTCCTCGCTGATCGGGTCGCCGCCTCCGAAGCGGGTGTTGAACGGCAGTCCGTCGGCGCCGTAGACCTCGACGAGGTACTCGCGGACCTCGGGCGCCAGTGTCCACTCGTTGAGGAACGCGATCTGGTTGAACCAGCAGCGGCGGCCGGTGACCGGGTGGCGCACCACGGCGCTGCGGAGCTGGCGCGTGCGCAGGGATCCGTCGCCCTGCCACTCGAAGTCGATCGCGTTGGCACGGCAGTAGCTTTCGACGGCGGTGCGGTCGTCGGTGCCGAACGCCTCGGCGACGGACGACCCGATCTCGTCGTTGTAGCTGCGCGTGAGCAGCCAGCCCTCCCGCTCGAACCGCTGGGTCAACTCGGCGGGCAGCGCGTCGAGTACGGCCGCCGCGTCGGCAACGCCGGTCGCCCCGCCCGCGGTGGGCGCGGTGAGACACGCGAACATCATCAGGCCGGGGAAGTCGAGCGTGTAGCTCAGCTCGTGGTGCATGCACATCGGCTGGTTCGGGGGCCACTGGGCCGAGGAGTACACGCCGTCGGCGTAGGTCTGCCGGGGCGCGAAGGCCTCCCTCTCCGGCATCAGACCGTTGCTCAGCCGCCCGAAGACGGCTCCGGACGCGGCCACGTCGCGCAGCCCGAGGCCGCGCACCAGTACGGCACCGTGCTCGGCGACCACGGCGCGCAGCGCGTCCCGGTGCTCGGTTGCCCAGGCCGGCGCGTCTCCTGAGGCGTCGGCCCGCAGGATCGGAGGTCTGCCCGGCTGCGACTCGACGTCGAGCACCGACTCCGGGGAGATGGAGGACATCGTCGTTTTCCTTTCAGCGTGCCGCTCAGGAAGAAGGCAGCAGTTCGACGGTGTGCAGCACGGCCTGTGCCGCCTCGCTCGGACAGGTGCGCAGGAAGTAGTGGCCGCCCTCGGCGAGCACGTGCAGGTCGACGTGGTCGGCCAGGAACTGCCAGTCGCGGTGGTGGAGCGGGTAGTCCGCCGTGATCGGGTCGTCGGTGGCGACGACCACGGTGACCGGCGCGGACAGCTTCACCGCCGGGGGAGTGTCGAGGAGGTCGGCGAAATAGCGGTGTGCGGACACACAGTCGTGCCGGTAGGCGGCACCGACATGGTCGGCGCGCTGCGCGTCCAGTTCATGGAGTTCGGTGTAGCCGCGGTCCGTGCTCAGCCGTGCGGCGATCTCGCTGTCGCTCTGCCCGGTCAGCTCGGTGACGGCGTCGCGCCGCTCGACGGCATCGCCGGGCAACTGGGCGCCGAGGAACACCCGTTGGACGCCTACTCCGCGCTCCTGAAGCCGCCTGGCGGTCTCCATGGCGAAGGCGGTGCCCGAGGAGTGACCCCACAGCATGACCCCGGTCAGGCCGCGCTCGGTGATCTCGCCGACGACCTGCTCGACCACGTCTGCCATCGCCGCGAAGGGCTCGCTCTCGGCGGCCACGTCGTGACCGGGCAGCTCCACGGCGTGGACCGCGATCCCGCTGCCCCGCAGCGCCTTGGCCATCGGCTGGAAATTGACCGCGTTTCCGCCGGCGTACGGGAAGCACACCAGGGCACCGGCCGGCGCGCCGCCCGGCTCCGACAGCGACTGAAGCAGCCCGGAGCGCCGGTCGGACCTGCCGTCGACCAGCGCGGCCAGATCGGCGAGGACCGGGTGACGGGTGACGTCCTTGAGGGACACCGCACGGTTCAGGGTGATCGCCAGCTTCACCGCGGACAGCGATGTGCCGCCCCGGTCGAAGAAGTGGTCCATCCGCCCGATCTGGGCCTGCGGGATACCGAGCACCTCCGCCCAGGCGGCGGCCAGCCGCTGCTCGGTCGGCGTACCGGGCGCGTGGCGGTCCTCCTCCACGGCGTCGAGTTCGCCGGCGAGCGCCGCCAGCGCCCTCTTGTCGGTCTTGCCGTTGGCGGTCAGCGGCAGACTCTCCCGCCAGTGGAAGGCGGACGGCACCATGTACTCGGGCAGAGATGCGCCCAGCCGGTTCCGCAGGACGTCGACGGGGAGCGGCTCCGGGCCGGAGTAGAAGGCCACCAGGTGCCTGCTCTGGCCGGCCCGCTCGGCAACCACCACCGCTCCGTCGCGGACACCGGGAACCTGCAGCAGGGTGTTCTCGATCTCGCCGATCTCGATCCTGAACCCACGGATCTTGACCTGGGTGTCGCGGCGGCCGAGGAACTCCAGCTTCCCCTCGGGCAGCCAGCGGCCGTGGTCACCGCTCCGGTAGAGCCGTGCGCCCTCGTGGTGCGGATCGGGCATGAACGCCAGCTTGGTGCGGTCGGGGTCGTTGACGTAACCGCGGCCGACGCAGACGCCGGAGAAGACGATCTCGCCGGGGGCGCCGAGCGGCACCGGGTTCAGGTGCTCGTCGACGACGTAGACACGCACGTTGCTGACGGGGGGACCGAGCGGAACCCGTTCGCGGTCCGGCACCCGGTCCATGACCTCGTGGTTGGTGTCGTCGGAAGTCTCCGTCAGGCCGTACGCGTTGACGAGCCTGATGCCGGGCTCGGCGGCGAACCAGCGCTGCGTGAGCTCCTTCTTCAGCGCCTCACCCGTCACCGACACGCACCGCAGATCCGGCAGTTCGCGCGGGTGCTGCTCCAGATACGTCAGCACGACCTCGAGATACGACGGCACGATCTGGAGAACCGAGACCCGTCCACGGGTGATCTTGTCGACGAACCGCTCGACGTCCAGGATCACGTCCTGTTCGACCAGCAGGGTGCGCCCCCCGACCAGGAGCGCGGAGACCAGTTGCCACAGTGAGATGTCGAAGCACTGGGGCGCGGTCTGGGCGACCACCTGCCCGTTGGCGATCTCCAGGTCGTCGATCTTGGCGTAGAGGTGGTTGAGCATGCCCGCGTGCTCGCACATCGCGCCCTTGGGTTCGCCGGTGGAGCCGGAGGTGAAGTAGATGTAGGCGAGTTGGTCCGGCGCGACGGCGACGCCGAGGTCGTCGTCGGCGTGGTCCTCGTCGCAGGCGGCGCCGATGACGAGCTTGTGGACGTCTGGCAGTGATTCGAGCGCCTCATCGAGGGAGCCGGTGCTGCCGGGTTCGGTCAGTACGATCCCGCACTCGGCGCGGGAGAGCATGGCCGCGATACGGTCGGCCGGGAAATGCGGCTCGATGGGCAGGTACACGCCTCCGGCCTTGAAGACCGCGAGGACGGCGGCCATCCAGTCCAGGTTCCGCTCGGTCACCACCGCGACGACGCTTTCGCGCCGCAGTCCCCTCGCGAGCAGGGCCCGACCCAGCCGGTTGGCACGGGAGTTGAGCTCCTGGTAGGTCCACTGCCGGTCGCCGTGCACGGCTGCGACGGCGTCCGGGCGTGCGCGTACCCGCTGCTCGAACAGCTCGTGCATACAGGCGTCCGGCAGGTCCCGGCGCGGTCCGGCGAGCCCTACGAGCTGGAACCGGAGTTCGTCCGCTGAGAGCAGGCTCTGCCGCCCGTGCTCACCATCCGGATCTGCGGCGATGAGCGCGAGCGCGGTGAGGTGGTAGCCGGCGATCCTGGCGGCGCACTCCGCGTCGAGCGCGTCGGTCCGGTACCGCAGGCGCAGCACGAGCCGGTCACCGTGGCGGGAGGCTCCCACCCACAGCACGGTGTCTCCGGTGAGATCGACGTCTCCGGTGGTGTCGCCACCGAGCCCGGTGGGATCGAACGCGATTTCGGCTGACGGTTCCGGCAGACCGAGTTCGCGCCTGAGATCGTCGACCGGAAAGTCCTTGTGCGACAGCAGTTCCGACGCGACCCGATGGCTGTCCAGCAGCAGTGCCCGCCACGATCCGGGTTCGGTCGTCAGCCGGAAGGGCAACGGCCGGCCGCCGTCCTTGGTCAGATAGCCGGTCGTGACCTCCTGCTCGCCGGACAACGCGGCGAGCACCTTGGCGTGGGCGGCCAGCAGCACGGAAACGAGCGGTATCGAGAGGTCCTGCGCCAACCGGTGCACCGCTCGCGCGACGTCATCAGGGACCGTCGCCTCGTGCTCGCCGACGCCCGGCACCGGATGGAGCGTCCACCGCGGGATCGTGGTGGATCCACCGGCGAGGAGCACACCGCGCCAGAACTCCCGGTCAGCATCCACTCGCGTTGCCATCGATCCGTCCCTCTCCGCTCACCGTTGACACCGTGTCGGTCGCCGCCGGTCTGGGCGGCTTGGCTGTCGTCGTCTCCCGGGCAGAACGGCGGGCCTGCTGTGTCGTCCAGCCAGGTGCGCCCGCCACCGAGACGGTCCCGCTACCCCGTCTGCCCCAGTGCGGCAGGCAGGCGGGGTGCGTCTCGCATCTCCGCGGCAGGGTTTCCACCCCATCGGGCGTGCTCTGGGACTTCCTCGCCCTTCATGAGAAAGGAGTCGGGGGCGAGCACTGCGCCGTCGCCCATCGTCACGCCGTAGTGGACGTGGGCAGCGACACCGAGCGTGCAGCCGTCGCCGAGCGTGCTGCGGTCGGACTTGAACGTGCCGTCCTCCTGCGAGTGGCACTGGATCTTGCTGCCCGCATTGAGGGTGCAGTCGCTCCCGATGGTGGTCAGCATCCGCTCGGTCAGATAGCAGCCGTCATCGAAGACCCGGCTGCCGATCCGAACCCCCAGCATCCGCCAGATCACATTCTTGAACGGGGTTCCGTTGAATACGTTGAGGTATTCGTCGGGCACCTTCCACACGCGCTCGTGCCACCAGAAGTACGGGTCGTAGATGGAGCACAACCGGGGGCGCAGCCCGCGGAACGCCAGGATGGCCCGCTCCACCAGCACGAAGTAGAGGGGGGTGAACGCCAGGGAGAACACAACGAATGCCGCGACCAGCACGTGCCCTAGAGAATGCTTGTACAGGTCGACGTCCGCGAGGGCGATCAGTGCGAGCACGAAGACGTACAGCCACCGCACAAGCAGGTGGAAGACCATCGACGTGATGTTGTAGCGGTTCTTCGCGGCGAGATTGCGGCGCAACTCGTCCCCGGTCCGCATGTGGTCGAACCGCGAGTCGCGCTCCACCGAGCGGGGAATCTCGAAACACGGCGAGCCGAGCAGACCCACCCCCTCGCGTACTTCGCCGTCCAGCGGCACCATGACCTTCGTCGCGAGGAGACAGTTCTCGCCTGTCTTCGCTCCTGACGGAAAGGCGATGTTGTTCCCGAGGAAGTTGTGCGCCCCGATCGATGCCCGGGACACGCGGAAAGACGTGCTCGAGAAGTCGGCATTGACGATCGAAAGACCGTCGGCGACCATCGTGCCGCTGCCGACGGAGCACAGATACGGGGTCTCGTGCCCCACCTCCGTGCCGAAGTTCGACCCGGTCTGCTCGACCCGGGACAAGTCGTATCCGAGGCCGCGCAGATAGTGGACGATGTAGGAGCTGTCACCGAAGAGCCATTTGAAGAACTTCACGTTCGTCATCCGCGTGATCGCCCGGTGCGTCGAGTAGTGAAAGCCGTACAGCGGATAGACCTTGTCCGGCTTGACGAACAGACTCAGCAGGCGCGGAACGGTGAACAACATGACGAGGCCCAGGAAGACGAAGCCGAAGAACATCGCGGCGGACACCATCAGCGCGTCGATATAGAGCTCCCCCGACGTGAAGCCGGCCGCGCCCGGGCGCAGCCGCTCGCTCAGCACCGGGACCTCTGTCAGCAGCATGTACAGTCCGCCGACGGCGAGCGGCACGGCGAGGAGGAACAGCTGACCCGCGGTGACGAGGCCGAAGCCGGCCCGCCGCAGCGTGCCGCACTTGGCGGGCGGGACCCTCACATAGTCGACCTCCGTGGGCTGTGCAGGGGAGCCGTGCCACCGCTGACCGTCCGGGACCGCCTGGCCGCTGTGCAGTGAGGACGTGTGGCCGAGCTGAGCCCCGTCACCCATCGACGTGTCGATGTCGATCACGGTCTTCTCGCCGATGAACACGTCCCGGCCGAGGGTGACCGGGCCCGTCTGGATACGGCCGGCATGCGCCCGGTAGCAGAGGAAGAACGAGTCCTTGCGGATCACCGTGCCGGCGCCGATCGTGAGCAGGTCGGTGCAGACGGGCACGTGGTGGGAGAGGATCGTGACGCCCTTGCCGATCCGAGCGCCGAGCGCCCTGAGGTACAGCACATACAGGGGATTGCCGACGAAGAAGACCATCGGATTGGCGTGGAGCAGCACCTTCACGGTCCAGAACCGCAGATAGGTCAGGCCCCAGACCGGGAATTCGCGTGTCTTCCACCGGCCGATCAGAATCCATTTGGCCACGACCGGGAAGGTGCACAGCGCGACGAAACCGATGCCGCCGAACACGACCGACCGCAGGTAGATCTCGGTCAGATTCGCGCCGGCGGCTATCCATGCGTAACCCCGGGCGGTGACAAGCGCGGCCAGAAACGAATATCCGAGGAAAAGCAGCAACTGCAACGCTCCGCAGATGACGTACTGCAGATTGCCGGCCGGTTTCACCACGTCAGATGACGCCGCGCCAGCCGAGCTGACGGGGGCTGGGGCGTGGGCGGCATCGGCTGGTGCGGCCGGTGCCGCCTCGGTCAGCGCCGTGGCCAGGCTCCGGATCGTCGGATGACGGTAGATGTCCTTCATCGAGACGGACGGCAGATCCGCCCGCTTCCTGACCCGTGCGCAGAACTGAGCCATGACCAGAGAATTGGCACCGAGGTCGGTGAAGAAATTACTGTCGACCGACACCTGCTCGACACGCACGACGCCCGCCAGCACTTCCGCGAAGTTCCTCTCGGTGGCCGTCGACGGGCCGTTGTCCGGCGGCGCGACGATCGTACTGCGCTCGGCCACTGCAGATTCATCCGGCCCGGTCGTCAAGACCTTGGCAGACTTCTCCACCATGCAAGCTCCCTGAGGAATCTCGACCACCATCGGCCGGATGACCGACGCTCACTGTCCTCGCGCTGAGCGATGAACGGACAAAGCAATTCAGAAGGAATCGGAAGCCGAAGCCACGAGGTCGTGGCTCATTGCCTCCGCGAAAGCATTGCCGTCAGTTTCCGTCGTCCATGGTCGGGGTGCCACTCGGCCTGGACCGGACTGGATCGCGCCGTCATCGCACGGAGCCCTGTCGCTGTGGCGGGTCGACGCTGCTCAGGCGCCTCATGGCAGGGATGGCAGCCCGCTCCTCCATTTACTGCATGCGGGTGGAGGGGCCTGCTCCGGAGGGAGCTGAGCCAGGGGTGATCTGAGGGCGGCCGGCTCATTCGGTGCGCGCCCAAGCGCCCCTGGCTAGCTGAAAAGGGAATTTTGAGACGGTCTATGTGACTCAGAAATGGAGGGAGAAATATCTCGGATCGCAGGCCGGCGCCGGATATCTGCTGAACCTCCGCCGGCCCGGTCTGCGTTTCCTTGTCTCCGTGCGAAAACCACACTTCGTGATTCTGGTTGTTGCCCGAGTAACTCTCGTTCTTGCCTGGGCGCCCGTCAGCCGGGTATCAGCACAGCCCGTCCTGAAACCCTGCTCTGCCGCAGGCGGTCGAATGCCTCCGGTGCGGCGGACAGCGGGAACTGCTCCACCTCGACGTGGAGCGCTCCCGAGCGTGCCAGTGCGATGACCTCGGCAAGCTCCGGCCGGGTGCCCCAGAACGGCAGCGAGAGCCGGAATCCCGGCGGCAGGAAGCCCGGCTTGCGTACCGTCAGCTGCCCGCCGCCACTGCCGACCACCGTAAGTTCCCCGCCGGGGCGCAGGATGCCGGTGGCGAGCTCGAGGGTCGCGCTGTTGCCGACGAAGTCGAGAACGGCGTCCACCCCCACACCGCCGCTCTGCGTCCTCAGTATGCGGGCGGTGTCCGCTCGCATCAGGGTCGCCGCGTGCGCGCCACTGCGTTGGGCGAGCGTGAGGGCCTCTTCGCGGATGTCGACTGCCAGAACGCGGCTCGGGGTGGTCGCGCGGAGTATCTGGACGGCGAGGTGGCCGAGCCCGCCGACGCCGATGACGGCTGCGGTGGTGCTTTCGCCGAGAGCATGGCGTACTCCGGCGACGGCATGGTACGAGGTCAGCCCGGCGTCCGAGAGAGGCGCCGCCTGATCGGCCGGCAGGTCGCCGATCGGGACCAGATACCGGCCGGCCGGTACGAGGACGTACTCGGCCATCCCGCCGTCCCGGCCGAGTCCGACGCCGTGCCATCCCAGACCGTCGCGTCGATCGCAGTAGTTGTCGCGGCCCGCGGCGCAGCGTGCGCAGGACCCGCATCCCCACGGGCCGTAGAGCACCACCCGTGCACCGACCGCCGGCCCCTCGGCGTCAGGGCCGAGGGCCGCGACCTGCCCGGCGACCTCATGGCCGAGGGTGAACGGCGGCCGGTAGGGGAGTGTGCCCGAGGAGCCGTCGATGACGTGGATGTCGGAGTGGCAGAGCCCCGCCGCCTCCACCCGCACCAGTACCTCGGCCCCGTGGGGGACCGGCCGCTCAACCTCGGTGAGCGCCGGTTCCCGTCCCCACGCTGTCAGCCGCACCGCCCTCATTGTCACCGTCCAGGGTCTTGTCAGTTCAACGGCGGTGACGATAACAGAGACGAAGTCAGTTCAGTAACAGTGATGTCGAGAAGGAGCACGAGGATGAGCAGGGACGTACGACCGGGCCGGTTCGCGGGCAAGGTCGCGATGGTGACGGGTGCCGGATCGGGGATGGGTGCGGCTGTCGCCAGGCAGCTGGCCGCAGAAGGGGCGCAGGCCGTAGCCCTGGCGGACGTGAACGTCGAGGCTGCCGCGCTGATGGCCAAGGAACTGCCTGTCGGGCGGGCGTTCGCCCTCGACGTGGCGGATGCGGCCGCGGTCGACGGCGCCGTGGAGGACGTACTGCGCGAGCATGGGCGGCTCGACCTACTGGTGCACGCTGCCGGGGTCGACGACCCGGAGTCCAAGCAGCGGATCGCGGACGCGCTGGTCGAGGGGCGTGTGCCTCAGGTGACCGACCAGCTCGCAGACGCTGCCTGGCGGCGAGTCATGCGGGTCAACCTGGACGGCACGTTCCACGTGCTGCGCGCCGCGGTCCGGGCCATGCGGCCCGCCGGGGCGGGCGCGATCGTCGTGATCGGCTCTTCCTCGGCCTTCGACACGCCGGTCGGATACCCGCATTACGCCGCGTCGAAGGCGGGTGTGCACGCGCTGAGTCAGGCCGTGGCCAAGGAGGTCATCTCGTCCGGGATCCGGGTGAACGTGGTCGCGCCCGGTCCGACCGAGACCGGTATGGCGGCGCGTACCCCTGCGGCATTGCGCACCGATCTCGGCGACACGCGGGTACGCCCCTATGCGACGCCGGAGGAGATCGCCGACATCGCGCTGTTCCTGGCGAGCGACGCCGCGGCGAACCTGGTCGGCGCGGTGCTGCTCGCCAACGGCGGCCGCTTCACCGTTTGACGGTCTTCCGGGCTCGGCTCCCGGTCCGGAACCCCTTCCAAGGGGCGGTGGTTTCGGACCGGGCCCCGGGCGGGCGGTTCCCGCCGCTGAGGCCGACCGCTTCCGCTGTGCCGGCCGGCCGGCGCCGTGCCGCCATGGCCGAAGACGCCCGAATCAACTCGTGCACGGGTATTGCCCGCCCGGGGCCCGATGCTTACGGTCTCGAATTGAGTTCAGTTCGCAAGGCGCAGAGTTCAGTTTGCAATGCGCTCCGGCGGCGCCGAGGTGCAGGGCGCGCGGGCGCTCGGCACGAGGAGACGGTCGACGTGGATCAGTTTCTGCTCGTCCTGGTGAGTGGTCTCGCCAGTGGTGCGGTGTACGGCCTGATGGGCCTCGGGCTGGTGATCATTTATCGGGCGACGGACGTGGTCAACTTCGCCCTCGCCAGCCTCGCTACCGTCGGCCTGTATGCGGCGTTGACGCTGTACGACAACGGTCTGCCGCTGATACTGGCCGCCCTGGCCGCCATCGCGGTGACAGTGATGGTCGGCCTGACCGCCCGTGAGACGGTGATCAGGCCGCTCGCGCAGGGGGAGTTGCTTTCGGCGCTCGTCATGACGATGGGCGTCTCGCTCATCGCGGAGAGCGTCATCAGCACGATATGGGACGACCAGCCGCGGCTCTTCCCGAGCCTGGTGGAGGGATCCGTCTCGTTCGGGGGCTCGGCGATACCGGCGCAGAGCCTCCTGACCATCGCCGTGGCGGCGGTCGCGATGGCGTCGGTGGCGTATCTCTTCGGACGTACGACCATCGGCTCCGCGATGCGCGCCGTCGCCGAGTCCGCCGACACCGCGCAGATCCTCGGCCTCGGTTCGCAGCGCATCGCCCGGATCTCCTGGGCACTGGGACTCGGCCTCGCGGCGCTCGCCGCGTTCCTCTACGCGCCCCGGGCCGGCCTGGTGCCGACGGTGCTCAGCGCACCACTGTTCCGCGCCTTCGCCGGGATCTTCCTCGGCGGCCTGACCAGCATGTACGGCGCCGTCATCGGCGGGCTGACGGTCGGCGTGCTGGACAACCTGGCAGCGAGCTATGTCTCGGCCGGCTACCGGGACACCTTCGTGTTCACGTTCACCATCCTCGTGCTGCTGATACGCCCGCAGGGGCTGTTCGGCGTGCGCACGTTCCAGCGGGTCTGAGGGAGCGGTCCATGTCTGTCATCAGTCGTTCCAACCTCGCCAGGGCGGCACTCGGGCCGCTCGCCGCGGCCGTGCTCATCCTCGTGCTGAACTCCGGGGTCATCCCGCCGTACCAGGCGTACTCCGTAGGGCTCGCGGCCGTCTACACCGTCCTCGTCCTCTCGGTGAGCCTGCTCGCGGGCTGGGCCGGCATCTGGTCGATCGCTCATCCCGCGTTCTTCGCCATGGGTGCCTACTTCGCGGCCTACGGCAGTACGCACGGCTGGTCGCTGGAGGCCGTGGTGCTCGGCGCGATCGCCTGCAGTGCGGCCTTCGGGGCGTTTCTGGGTTCTGCGGGTGCGCGGTTCTCGATGCTGTACGTCGCCCTGCTGACCCTCGCGTTCACCATGGTGTCGCTGGAGGTCATGGGCCAGTGGACCAGCGTGACCGGCGGTGACCAGGGCATTCCGATGGAGAAGCTGGACAGCGCACTGGGGCTCGGCACGCTGGCCAGCGCCGGTACGCAGGCGCAGTACATCGCCGTGGGCGTGGCAGGCGTCGCGCTCGCGGTGGCCGCGCTGGCCCGGCCCAGCGCCCTGCGGATGCGCCTCGTCGCCGCCAAATCCCACCCGATGGCCGCCCGTTCGATCGGCATCGCGCCGGAGGCCCAGTCGGCCCTGGCCTTCGCGGTCAGCGCCGCGTTCGCCGCGCTGGCGGGGGTGCTGCTGGCCCTGGTCGTCGGGTTCGTCAGCCCGGACCCGTTCTCCCTGGCGCTGGCCATCTCGCTGATCGCCGCGTGCGTACTCGGCGGTGCGGGCACGCTGCTGGGCGCCGTCGTCGGTGGCGTGTACCTGACCTGGGCTCCGACGGCCGCAGAGAGCGCAGGGGTCCCGCAGCCGATCCTCCAAGGCGTCGTGCTCATCGCCGCACTGCTGTTCCTGCCGGGTGGCGTGGTGCTCTTCCTCGGGCGGACGGCGCGCAGACTGGTGCGGCGGCCCACGCCCCACACGCCCACCCTCGTGGATCCGCACGAGGAACCCGTGCAGCACGTGCCCGCGCCCGCAACCCCTAAGGAACTGCTGCGACTTGACGAGGTGTCCGTCACCTTCGGCGGCCTGAAGGCACTCGAAGGCGCCTCGTTGACGGTACGGGCGGGGGAGACCCTCGCGATCATCGGCCCCAACGGCGCGGGCAAGACGACGCTGCTGAACGTGCTGTCCGGGCTCGTCGGAGGCGGACGGGTCGCCGGCAGCGCCCGGTACGGCGGCAAACCCCTGCTGAAGACCCGCGCCACCGCCCGACGCAGGCTCGGCATCGGCCGGACCTTCCAGCACGCCGAGACGTTCCCCGAGCTGACCGTCCTGGAGAACGTGCTCTGCACCCGTCGCCGTGTCACCGCGCACAACCGGGCCAGGGCCGTGGAACTGCTGGGGAGGGTCGGCCTGGCACACGTCGCGGACCGCTACCCGGGCGAGCTCCCGTTCGGCCTGCACAAGCGCCTCGACCTGGCCAGGGCGCTCGCCGAGGAGCCAGAACTGCTCATTCTGGACGAGCCGTTCGGCGGTCTCGATGCCGGTGAACGCACCGTGCTGGCCCGGCAGATCGTACGGCAGCAGCAGCGCGGCACCGCGGTCGTGATCATCGACCACGTCCTCGACGACCTGTTCGCCGTCGCCCACCGCGTGGTCGCCTTCGACTTCGGCCGGCCGATCGGCGAGGGCGAGCCCGGCAGGATCCTGGACGATCCCCGGGTGCGGACCTCCTACCTGGGCGAGGGCGGTGCCCGGACGGAGCTTTCGCGCCTGGACGGCACCGAGCGCGCCGCAGTGCGCCTGGAGGGGGTGGGCCACGCCTACGGCGGAGTGACCGCGCTGCACGGCATCGGCCTCACCATTCCGCAGGGCAGCGTCGTCGGCGTCGTCGGTGCCAACGGTGCGGGCAAGAGCACGCTCGGCCGGATCCTGCACGGCTCGCTCTCGCCCACCCGCGGCGAGCGTGCGGCAGCCCAGGACCTGCGTACCGCGCTGGTGCCTGAGGGCCGCGCCCTGTTCAAGACGCTGTCGCTGCGGGAGAACCTGGAGGTGGCCGCGTACGCCGCCGGCATCAAGGGAGCGGACCTGAAGGCGCGCCTCGAGGAGACCGCCGAGTGGCTGCCGCCGCGGCTGCGCGACCGGATGGGCGTACCCGCCGCCGGCCTCTCCGGAGGCGAGCAGCAGATCCTGGCGATCGCCAGGGCCCTGATGGCGCGGCCCGACCTGCTGATCGTCGACGAACCGGCGCTCGGCCTGTCGCCCGCGATGGTCGACGAGGTGTACGCCCGCCTCGGCCGGCTCGCACGCGAAGGCATGACCGTCGTGCTGTTGGAGCAGTCGCTCGGCCGCGCCGCGTCCGCCTGCCAAGAGGTGGTCGTGCTGCACGAAGGCGGCATCGCTGTCCGCGGCGAGCCCGGGGACCCCGCGTTCCTCGCCCGCGCCGAACAGGCGTACTTCGACGGGCAGGACGACGCTCCTGTGGCTGCCGCACAGGGGTGAAGCCGAGGCCCCGGCGGGCAAGCGGAGGCCGCTCACGGTCTTGTGCCGTGAGCGGCCTCCCGGAGCATCCGCCTCGCGGGCGGTCGCCGGTCTCCACGTCAGCCCTTCTTGACGGTGGTCAGCCCTTCTTGACGGTGTTGCCGGCATCGACGGGGAGGGCGACGCCCGTGATGTAACGCGCCGACTCGGAACACAGCCAGAGCACGGCCTCCGAGACGTCCTCGGGCTCGATCCACGGGACGTCCGGAAGGATGTTGAGGGCCGCGAAGGGCTCGTGGACGTCGGCCGCCGTCGGGTTGGTGACGTCGGGTGCGAAGAGTTCGAAGGTGGGGGCGTTCACGACGAGGGGTGTGTTCACCGTCGTGGGGCAGACGGCGTTCACGCGGATGCGGTGCGGCCCCAGCTCCTGTGCGAGCACCTTCATGAACCCGATGACCCCGTGCTTCGCCGCCGTGTAGTGCGCCGTGTTGAGGTAGCCGAGGAGGCCCGCTGTCGAGCTGGTCAGGACGACTGAGCCGCCTTGTCCGCGCTCGACCATCGAGGGGAGCGCCGCACGGACGGTGTTGAAGACACCGGTCAGGTTGACGTCGATCATGTCCTTCCACACATGCTCGGGCATCTCCCAGCTGACGGACCATGACCCGATGCCGGCGTTGGCACAGACGATGTCGATCTTGCCGAACTCGGCGAGGCCCCCCTCGACGACCCTTTGAACCTGACCGAGGTCGCGTACATCCGCTGTGCCCGCGAACGCGCGACGCCCTCGTGCCTCGACCAGCGCGACGGTCTCCTTGAGATCATCGCTGGTGGCCAGCGGATAGCCGACCGTCTCCACGGCGTCCGCACAGATGTCCAGCACGATGACGTCGGCACCCTCCTCCGCCAGCCGGCAGGCATGCGACCTTCCCTGGCCGCGGCCGGCACCCGTGATGAAGGCGACTTTTCCGTCGAGGGTTCCCATGCTTTCTCCTTCGCAGATGGCGAGCCGGGATGCCGGTTCGGTCGTGCGGACAGCGCCGCGCGCAATGGATCCCTGGCAGGCTCCTCAAGCTTGGAATTGAACTGAACTGGCGTCAAGAAGCGTGTCGAGGCCGATTTCCGGCCGCCGGGGGCCGATGAACCGGGGCTTGTGTAGCTCTAACTAGGGGTGTTCTGCTCCTTGTTGGTCGAATTAGCAGGCGCTGATCCGAGCATGACTGTTGCGTTTCGAATTGGATTCGGTTTTGCTAGCTGGTTGTCAGGGCGAACACCAGCGGGACTCGCTGGAGAGCCGATCCCTTGGCCGGAGGAGAGCCGCGTGCACACAGACGACGTCGATCTGCTGATCATCGGTGCGGGAATGGCGGGGCTGACCGCCGGCGCCCGCGCAGTCCGCAACGGCCTGTCCGTGGTGATCGTCGAGATCGGTACGGACGTCGGTGGCTCCGCACGCTTCGCCGGTTACGCGTGGACCGCCCCGAACCACGACGTCATGGACCAGCACAATCCGCGCGGCGACATCGCGCTCAAGCGCGCGCTGGTGGACAGGTTCGACGACGGCATCTCCTGGATCCGCTCCATCGGCGTCGAGGCCAAGGACGCCCAACGGATCCTCAGCTTCGGCCGCGGGCATCAGTTCGACACCAACCACTACGTCGACACCTGCCGACGACTCATCGTCGAAGGCGGCGGCGAGCTGCTGCTCGGGACTGACACCGAACGGCTGGTGGTCGAGCACGGCGTCGTGGCCGGCGCCGACCTGAGGGCGGCCGACGGCACGCGCAGGCACGTGCGGGCCCGCACCACGCTCGTGGCGACCGGCGGATTCCAGGGCGACCTCGCCCTGCGCACCGCACATGTGCACCCCCATGCCGATCGCATGCAGCTCCGCTCCAACCCCCACAGCCGCGGCGGCGGCTACCGCCTGGCCACCCAGACCGGCGCGGCCACCGGCGGCGACGACGCCGGCTTCTACGGGCACCTCATCCCCAGCGGCATCCCCTTCGCCGACCCGGCTGACTTCGTCGACATGTCGCTCTACTACAGCGAACACGCCCTGCTGTTCAATCTGCAGAGCGAGCGGTTCGTCGACGAGACGCTGGGCGACCACCTCACGGCCATGGCCCTGCTGGAACAGCCCGAAGGCCGCGGTCTCCTCATCGCCGATGCCCGGGTGTTCCGCGATTGGATAGTCGGCGCGTACGTCGAGGGCGCCGTAGCCGTCGACAAGTTCGCCCTGGCGAGCAAACGAGGCGGCCGTGTCGGACTGGCCGAGGACCTCGACGAACTGGCCTACCTGCCCGAGGAATGGGGCTACCAGGGCGAGGCCATCCGCAACGCCGTGAAGCTGTTCAACGAGCACGCCTCGGCAGGGGTGGACCCCGTGCCCGGCCGGGAGCTGGACCGCCTGCCGCTGGACGAACCTCCGTACTACGTCATCGAGACGGTGCCGGCCATCACTTTCCCGTTCCACGGCGTGCGCATCGACGACCGGGCCCGCGTGCTGGGCGAGGACGGCCGGCCGATCGGAGGGCTCCTCGCCGCCGGATCGGACACCGGCGGCCTGTGGCACCGCGCCTACGCGGGCGGCCTCGCCTCAGCCCTCGTCTTCGGGCTGACAGCCGCCGAGACGGCCACCGAGACGGCACACCGCTCCTGAGCAGGACTCACCGACACCACCACCGCCCCTGCGGGAGGGAAAGTTGACAGCCATCGATCACAAGGCCTTCTTCATCAACGGGTCCTGGCGAGCGGCAGAGGGCACGGACCACTTCGACGTGATCTCCCCGAGGTCCGAGCAGCGCATCGGGCGGGTCCCTGCCGCCTCGAAGGGGGACATCGACGCCGCAGTCGCCGCGGCCAGGCAGGCCTTCGACGAAGGCGAGTGGCCGAGGCTCACCCCGGCAGAGCGAGCCGACTACGTCTCCCGTCTGGCGGACGGGATCGAGAGGCGGCGGAACGAGCTTGCCGAACTGATCACCGAAGAGCTCGGCTGCACACTGTTCCTGTCGCAGGTCTACCAGACGGTGTCGCCCGTCATGAGCTTCAACTACTCCGCCGAGATCGGCCGGAGCCTGCAGACGGCCGAGGTGCGCATCAGCGACCTCTCCCCGCTTTCGGGCAAGTCGGCAGGAGGAAGCATCATCCCCATGGCCGGGTCCAGCCTGGTCGTCAAGGAGCCCGTCGGTGTGGTCGCCGCCTTCCCGGCATACAACTTCGCGCTTCCGGCGATCGGCCAGAAGGCCGGGCCGGCGCTGATCGCGGGCTGCACCGTCATCGTCAAGGTCACGGAACCCAACCCTCTGGCGACATTCATGGTCGGCGAGGTCTGCGAAGAGATCGGTCTGCCGTCCGGTGTCCTCAACATCGTCGCGGCGCGGGCACCCGAGTCCGAGTACCTGGTCCGCCACCCCGGTGTGGACATGGTCAGCTTCACCGGCTCCGTCGACGTCGGCGCCAGGATCGCTGCGGCCTGCGGCGAACTCGTACGGCCGTGCGTGCTGGAGCTCGGCGGCAAGTCCGCGGCCATCGTGCTCGAGGACGCCAAGATGGAGGACGTGCTGCCCACCCTCGTCGGGGCCAGCGTCGGCACGAACTCGGGCCAGAGCTGCGTCGCCCAGACACGACTGCTGGTTCCCGAGTCCCAGTACCGCGCCTACGCGGAGGCCCTGGCCGACGCGTTCGCCTCGCTCAAGGTCGGCGACCCCATGGAAGCCGACACGGTGGTCGGTCCACTGGTCACATCCCGCCAGCGTGACCGCGTCGAGTACTACGTGGACGTGGCACGCAAGGAGGGCGCGACCATCGCCTCGGGCGGCCGTCGGCCATCGCACCTGAACCGCGGGTGGTACTACGAGCCGACCCTCGTCACCGACGCGCACAACGGGATGAGGGTGTCGAGGGAGGAGATCTTCGGGCCCGTTGCCTCCCTCATCCCGCACCGCGGCGAGGACGACGCCGTGCGTATCGCCAACGACAGCGATCTGGGGCTGGCGGGCTCCGTGTTCACGGCGGACACGGCACACGGGTTCGAGGTCGCGCGGCGGGTGCGCACGGGCACGTTCTCGGTCAACACCTTCGCAGCCGACCTGGGCTCGCCGTTCGGCGGATTCAAGAAGTCGGGGTTCGGGCGCGAGCACGGCCCGGACGCCGTCGACGAGTACCTGCTGACGAAGACGATCTCGATCGACCCGAGCCACGAGCTTCCGCAGTCGGTGACCCGCAACGTTCCACACGGAACCGGACCCGGGGCGCGCTGACCCCGCTCGCCGCAGCGGCCGAGTTCCGGCGGCAGTGCGGTCCCTCGGATCACCGCCTGCCTACGTCGCCGACGCGCGACCACCAGACCGTTCAACCAGTTCCCCGCCCTGGAGACCCCATGCACCGTCGTCATCCCGAGATCGACCCCCAGCTGCTGTCCGAGACCGAGGAACAACGGGAACTCCGCACGGTCCTGCGCGACTTCTTCACCGAAGCGAGCGGGTCCGAAGACGTCCGCAAGCACCTGGCCACCCCGCGCGGACACGACGAAGCCCTGTGGGCGCGGATGGCAGGCGAGATCGGTGTGCACGGCCTCGCGATACCCGAGGAGTACGGCGGATCCGGCTTCACCTTCGCCGAACTTGCTGTGGCACTGGAGGAGTCCGGGCGCGCCCTGTGCTGCGCCCCGCTGCTGCCCACCGTGGTGCTCGCGGGGTACGCCCTGCTGAACAGCGGCGACCGGCAGGCATGCGAGCGCTATCTGCCGCGAATCGCCGACGGCACGCTCGCGGCGACGGTGGCAGGTTTCCACGACGACGAGCCGCTCATCAGCGCCGAGCGCTCCGCCTCGGGCTGGGTCCTTCGTGGCGCGTCGGACTTCGTGCTCGACGGAGCCGGTGCGGATCTGATCGTGGTGCGGGCCCGGACCAGCGACGGCGCACGGTTGTTCGCATGCGAGCCCAACGGGGACACCTGCACGCGGACACCGCGCCGCGTCCTGGACGAGACGCGCCGCCAGGCTCTCGTGGAGTTCCACGGCGCACCCGCCACATCCGTGGGCGAGTCGGGTGAGGTGATGGCGACCCTCGACGCCGGGCGGGCCGCGCTCGCCGCCGAGCAGGTCGGCGGCAGCGGCCACGCACTCGACGCTACGGTCGAATTCGTCGCGCAACGCCACCAGTTCGGGCGCCCCATCGGCTCCTTCCAGGCGGTCAAGCACCGGCTGGCCGACGTACTGGTCGCCCTCGAAGCCGCGCGCTCGGCGTCCGCGTACGCGACCGCCTGCGTCGCCATCGCGTCGCCACAGCTGCCGGTGGCCGCCGGCGCCGCAGCAGCTGTCTGCTCCGAGACCTTCCGCCTGGCGACCGCCGAGTACGTCCAGCTGCACGGCGGAATCGGCTTCACCTGGGAGCACCCGGCACATCTGTACGTGCGCCGGGCGCGCAGCAGTGAGGTGCTGTTCGGCACGGCGGACCGGCACCGAGCCCGACTGGCCGAACTCATCGGTCTTGCCCCCCGGTCCGCAGCCTGAGCAGACAGAGAGAGCCACATGACGCAGCCCACCGACCTCGCCCTCACCACACCGTTCACGCTCGGCGGTCTCACCCTCCGCAACCGCCTGGTGGCCACCGCCCACGCCACCGCCGCCGTCGCCGACGGCGCCCCCACCGAGGCCGACGCGGCCTACTGGCGGCGCCTGGCACAGGGCGGCGCCGGCATGGTGATCACCGGAGGTACCGCCGTGGCCCCCGATTCGACGCTGCCGCAGCGCTACCTGACCGAGGCATGGCGCCCCGAGATCAAGGACTCCGTGCGCCGCCGGGCCGAGGCCATCACCGACGGCGGTGCGGTGGCCATCGCCCAGCTCGTCCACCTCGGCCGGGAGACCCTGGGCGCGGGTACGTACTACGCGCCGGTGTCCGCGGCCGCCGTCCGCTCACCCCGTGAGGCGACCGCGCCGCACGCGCTGAGCACCGAAGAGGTACGCCGTGTCGTCGACGCCTTCCGCGTCTCGGCGGCCAACAGCGTGCAGGCCGGCTTCCACGGCGTCGAGCTGCACGCCGGACACGGCTATCTGCTCGCCCAGTTCCTCTCCCGCGTCAACAACACCCGCGACGACGAGTACGGCGACCGGATCGCCCTGCTGGCCCAGGTGATCGACGCGATCCGTACCGAGATCGGTGACGCCCCCCTCGGCGTAAGGGTGTCGGTGGAGCCGGGCGAGAACTCCGGACTCGGCCTGGAGGATCTGGTCGAGCTGCTCCCGCGCCTGCATGCCGCTTCGCCGTTCACGTACGTCAACGTCACCACCGGCGTCCGCAACACCTACGTCCCCGGCATGGCCACCACCCGGCCGCCGCTTCTTGAGTCCGTGGCCCGGCTGCGCGCGGCGGTCGCCCTTCCGCTGCTGGTCAGCCAGGGGTTCCGGTCGGCTGCCGACATCGAGCGGGCGCTGGACTCGGGGGCCGATCTGGTCGGCATGGCGCGGCCGTTCATCGCCGACCCGGACTTCGCCCGCAAGGTGATCACCGGCGACGAGCGCTCCATACGCCCCTGCACGGGCTGCAACGAGGGCTGCCGGACCTTCGAACCCACAGGGTCCTGCTCCGTGAACCCCGAACTCGGCCCGCCGGGAACCGCGTCCCGCCCGGCCGTTCCGCTGCTGCTCACACCGCCCGGTTCCCGCACCGGCTCCGTCGCCGTCCTGGGCGCGGGCCCCGCGGGCATGGAGTGCGCGATGGCCCTGGCCCGTAGCGGCGCCGCGGTGGTCGTCTTCGACAGCGCCCGCGAAGCGGGCGGCCAGGCGCGCCTCGCAGGCCGCGCCGCACACCGCTCCGGCTGGCAGAAGTTGGTGGACTACCAGCGCGACCAGCTCGCCGACCTGGGCGTCCGCGTGTTTCTCGGTACGTCACCGACGTCCGCCGAACTCGCCGAGTACTCCCAGATCGTGCTCGCCACCGGAGCGGAGGAGGCGGTCGTGCCCGTGCCGGGCGAACTCCCCACGCTCACCAGCACGGACTTCCTCCACCGGTACGCCGAGGTGGTACCGAGCGCGCCCAGGGTCGCCGTCCTCGACGACGGCTTCGGCTGGTGGCAGGGCATCAGCGCCGTCGAGAGCGCGCTGGCGGCCGGCGCCCGTGAAATCACGGTCATCACGCCAGGCAACGGCTTCGCGACGGGTCTGTCGCCGGAGAACCGCACCCAGCTGATGAACCGCCTCACCGGTGCGCCCCTGCGTGTCGTCGCGATGAGCACCGTGACCTCGACGACGCCCGACGGTGTGCGGCTGCGCCATGTGCTGGACGGTCAGGAGACGGACCTCGCCGCCGACCTCCTGGTGACGGTCGGCGAACGCCGTCCGCGGCGCCCGGACTTCACTCCGGCCGACGGCCAGACCGTCCGCGCGGTCGGCGACTGCGTCGTGCCGCGCCGCATCGCGCACGCGGTCGCGGAGGGAAGGGCCGCAGCGGAGGCGGTCGCGGTCAGGCCGCTGTGAGCGCCAGGCGGGCGGCCCTGAGGGGCTGATATGCCCGCATGCCGATTTCCTTCGTCTCAAAGAAGAGAGAGGTGGCAATGGCACGTCGCATCGTGGTGTGTGGCGGAGGCTCCGCCGGTGGTGTTCTGGCTGCCCGGCTGAGTGAGGACCCCGCCGACACCGTCACGCTGGTCGAAGCGGGTCCCGACTACCGCACCCCGGAGGAGACCGCCCCCGAGGTGCTCGACGCAAACCAGTTCGGATTCACCACGCACGACTGGGGCTATGAGTCGGACGACCATGTTGCCGCGGCCGACAGCATCCCCATGTTCGGGATCGTCGAGCAGGGCGTCGTTCCCGTCCTGCGCGGCAAGGTCATCGGCGGCTCCTCGTCGGTCAACGGCGCCAACGCCCTGCGGCCCACTGCCGAGGACTTCGCCCGGTGGACCGGACTCGGCTGCGACCGTTGGTCCTGGGACGAGATCCTCCCGTACCTGAAGAAGCTGGAGGACGACCCGGCGGGCGGTGAGCTGCACGGTACGGGCGGGCCCGTGCACATCGAGCGCTTCACCGAAGGCAACGGTCTGCGCCCGGTGATGGCCGCGTTCCTGGAGGCCTGCGCGCAGGCCGGCCACCCCGTCCACCAGGACATGAACGGCGCCGAGCGGCGCGGAGCGGGCCCCACCCCCTTCAACCGCAAGGACGGCATCCGCCAGACCTCGGCCATCGCCTACCTCGGTCCGGCCCGTGACCGCGACAACCTGACCGTACGCGGCGGACAGACCGTCGACCGCGTGGAGTTCACCGATGACGGCACGGCGGCTCGTGCAGTGCTCCTGGCCGACGGAACCCGCCTCGAGGCCGACCTGGTCGTCCTCTCCGCAGGCGCCATCGGCAGTCCGGCGATCCTGATGCGCTCGGGCATCGGTCCGCGACGGCTGCTCGAAGAGCTGTCCATCCCGGTGATCCAGGCCCTCGAAGGCGTCGGCAGGAACCTCCGCGACCACCCGATGGTCTACCTCACCTACGCCGTGGACGAGGAGACGGTCGGCGAGCTCACCCCGCCGTTGCAGACCGTGTTGGCCTTCTCCTCGGGAGGCGCGGACAGCAAGGGCGAAGTCGACCTGCACGCGCTTCCGTTCACCATGGAACCGGGCGTCATGCTGGTGCCGCTCGGCCTGGTCCGCCCGTACTCGCTGGGCAGCGTGCAGATCACCTCCCGCGACCCTGAGGCCGACCCGCGGATCCGGCTGGGTCTGTTCGAGCACCCCGACGACATCCGGCGCATGGTGGCCGGCATTCGCCAGGTCCGGGAGATCATGGGCTCGGGTCCGCTCGAGAAGTACGTACGGGCCGAGACGTGGCCGGGTCCGGAGGCGACCACCGGCGCCGACCTCACCCGTGCCCTCTTGGAGGGCAAGAACACCTACTGCCACGCCGTGGGCACCTGTGCGATGGGCGGGGAGGGCACCCCGACCGGAGTCGTCGACCAGAGCGGCAAGGTGCACGGCGTCGAAGGGCTGTACGTCGTCGATGCCTCGATCATGCCGGACATCCCGGCCGTGCCGACCAACACCACCGTGATGATGATGGCCGAACGCTGCGCGGACGAGCTGCGCCGGGGCGACTGACCGCCGGCAGAGGGCCGCCGTCGGCATCACTGTCACCAGCGCCGACGGCGGCGATCACGAGACACCTCTCAGGCGGCATCGAGTTCGGCGAACTCCGCTTCGGTGAGCTTCAGGTCGGCCGCTGCCGCCGAGTCACGAATGGTGGTCGGCCGGGACGACCCCGGGATCGGCACGACGATCGGGGACTTGGCCAACTCCCAGGCCAGGCACACCTGCTGCGGACTGACCCCGCGCTCGTCGGCGATCCGCGCGAACGCGCCGTGTGACGAACCCAGGCCGCCCGCACGGGAGATGCCGCCCAGCGGGCTGTACGGCAGGAAGGCGATCCCCAGCTCGGTGCACAGGCGCAGCTGCGGCTCGCTGTCGCGGGTGGCCGGCGAGAAGTTGTTCTGTACGGACACCAGCCGCTCGCCGAGGATCCCGTGCGCTTCGTGCAGTTGGTCGGAGTCCACGTTCGAGATGCCGACCGCGCGGATCTTGCCCGCGTCGCACAGGTCGAGCATCGCGCCCACCGAGTCGGCGTACGGCACGTTCGGGTCCGGCACGTGCAGCTGGTAGAGCCCGATGGCGTCCACACCCAAGCGCTTGAGCGAGCCCTCGCAGGCCTCCCGCAGAGCCGCCGGATCACCGTTGAAGGACCATGCTCCGTCGGCTTCGCGTGACGCCCCGCCCTTCGTGCCGACCAACACCTCAGAGGTGTCGCCGTCGTACGCCGCGAGTGCCCGCGCGATCAGCGACTCGTTGTGGCCGGTCTCTGACGAGTTGAGGCAGTACGACATGGCCGTGTCGATGAACGTGATCCCGGCGTCGAGCGCGGCATGAATGGTCGCGACCGCGCGCTCCTCATCCGGCCGCCCTTCGATGGACAGTGGCATCCCACCGAGCCCGATGGCGCTGACCACGGCGCTGCCGATGCGGCGGCTGTGCATGTCTGTACCCCCTAGGTGACGCGATGCGACGTCTGCGACTTTACGCTTCTGGCCTCATGTCCACGGCCGTTCCAGGGATACGCCCGGCAGTTCGCAGGTGGCGCGGTGGGACGACGTCTGCTCAGGCGCCGTAGTCGTAGAACCCGCGTCCGCTCTTACGCCCCAGATGCCCCGCGGCGACCATCCGCTGAAGCAGCGGAGGAGCGGCGTACAGCGGTTCCTTGAACTCCTCGTACATCGCGTCGGCGACGGCCTGGGCCGTGTCCAGGCCGATCAGGTCGAGGAGCCGCAGCGGGCCCATCGGGTGGGCGCAGCCCAGCTCCATGCCGCGGTCGACGTCCTCGGGACGCGCCGCGCCGGACTCCACCATGCGGATCGCGGAGAGCAGGTAGGGCACCAGCAGGGCGTTGACCACGAAGCCCGAGCGGTCGGATGCCTGGATGACCTCCTTGCCGAGTTGCCGGCCGGCGAAGTCCCGGGCGCGGGCCAGCGTGTCGGCACTGGTGGTGAGGGCCGGGATCACCTCGACCAGCTTCTGCACCGGTACGGGGTTGAAGAAGTGCAGGCCCACGACCTGCGCCGCCCGGCCCGTGGCGACCGCGAGGTCGACGACGGGCAGTGAGGAGGTGTTGGTGGCGAGGACGGCGTCGGGGTCGGTGACCACCTTGTCCAGCTGACGGAAGACCTCGAGCTTCGCCTCCCGGTTCTCGGCGACGGCCTCGATGACGAACTGCCGGTCCGCAAGCTCGCCCAGATCGTGGGTGAACGAGAGACGGGCCAGGGCCTGTTCGCGGTCGGCCTCGCCGAGCTTGCCGCGCCGCAGGCCGCGGTCCAGGGACGCGGTGACGCGGTCGCGGCCGGCGGCCGCCAGCTCCGGGGTCGACTCCGCGACGGTGACGTCGAGGCCACGCAGTGCGGCCACCTCGGCGATGCCGGAGCCCATGAGCCCGCAACCGACCACGCCGAGACGTGTCATGTCAGACATGAAGATCCTTTCACCCGCACCAAGAGACGTACGCACCAACGGACGTACGCATCAACAGACTTCTCCATACTGAACCGAAGTAGGTGCAGGTCTCAAGCGATATATTGAAGTCAGTTCAGTTCAGTGGCAGGCTCGAGTGCGTCGATCGGGAGAGACGCCGAGGAGGAGTCATGCTTGCTGCCAGGCTGTACGGGGCCAAGGACCTGCGGATCGAGGAGATGCCCGAACCCGAGCCGGGGCCGGGCGAGGTGAAGATCCGCGTGGCGTACGCGGGGATCTGCGGCACCGACGTCCATGAGTACTTCGAGACGCCGCGCGCCACGCACGAGCCCAACCCGCTGACCGGCGCCACTCTGCCGCAGACCCTGGGGCACGAGTTCGCCGGCACTGTCGTGGCCTGCGGTGAAGGCGTCGACCGGGTCGCCCCCGGCAGCCGGGTCTGCGTGCGGCCGATCCGCACCTGCGGAACGTGCCCGCGATGCACGTCCGGACTGTCGCATCTGTGCAGGTCCTTGGCGGCGATCGGGGTGACGTCCCCCGGTGGCGGACTCGCCCAGTACGTGGTCGTTCCGGCCGCGTCCGTGCACCCGCTGCCCGACACCGTGTCGCTGGAACAGGGTGCCCTGGTCGAGCCGATGGCGGTGGCTCTGAACGCCGTGGAGCGGGCCCGTGTGCCCGCTGGTGGAAGTGCCCTGGTGACGGGGGCGGGTGCCGTCGGCATGGGTGCACTGTTCGCACTCAGGGCGCACGGCGTCCATGACGTGCTGGTGGTGGAGCCTTCGCCGTCCAGGCGCGCGGCGGCCGAACGGCATGGCGCCCGCGTACTCGATCCAGGCGCCGTCGACGTGGTCGAGGAGGTGGTGAACCACACCCGAGGCCGCGGTGTGGACGCCGCCATCGAATGCGCGGGCCGGCCGGAGGCGTTGAACACCGCCATCCGCTCGGTGGCGGCCCAGGCTCCGATCGTGATGGTGGCTCTGTACTCGGGCCCGGTCGCCATCGACGCCTCCGTCGTGCGCCTGGCCGAACTCGCCCTGCTCGGCTCGGAGGCGTACCCCGACGGCGTCTTCGAGCGCGTCATCGGCCACATGGCCGCCGGGAGCTACCCGACCGACGGCTGGCTCGACCACATTCCGCTCGCCGACACCCTCGCGGGGCTGCACGACGTACGCGACGGGCGGCGCGTCAAGGTCCTCGTCGACATCCCGGCGGACGGCGGGCGTTGAGCCGGCGCGGGGCTGGTGTGTGTCCACTGAACCAATCTCGGTCCAGGGGTTGACAGTGGATCACCAGCTCCGCAGACTCGTAGTGAATTCAGTTCAGTTTGGAAATCGGAGGGATCAAGAGATGGCAGTTGAGGACGAGATCCAGTTCGAGCGTGACGGTCATGTCGCCCGCGTCTGGCTCAACCGCCCGTGGAAGAAGAACTGCGTCACGGTGCCGATCCTGGACCGGCTCGACGAGATCATCACCGAGGTCGACGAGGACCCCGAGCTGCGGGTCCTGGTGTTCCGCGGTCGCGGTGGCACCTTCTGCTCGGGCTTCGACCTGGACAGCCTGAAGGCGGACTTCGTCGGCAAGTCGAACGCCATCGACGTCGCGGTCAAGTCCGCGAAGGTGTGCGACCGCCTCTACTCGATGAAGACCCCCTCGGTCGCGGTCCTGGAGGGCTACGTCACCGCGGGCGGTTTCGAGATCATGATCTCCTGTGACTTCGCGATCGCCGCGGACGACGCCAAGATCGGCGATTTCCACATCCGCCGCGCGCTGTTCGGCGGGGCCGGCCCGATCTACCGGGTGCCGCGCATGATCGGAATCCGCAAGACCAAGGAGCTGATGCTCACCGGCAAGCTGCTGTCCGGCGTCGAGGCCACCGAGTTCGGCCTGATCAACGACCACGCGCCGACCGAGCAGCTGGACGAGAAGGTCGAGGAGTTCATCTCCCACCTCACCGACAAGAGCCCGTTCACGATGTGGCTCACCAAGATGACGATCGACCGCAGCCTGGACGCAGACACCCAGTCGCTGATGGTGATGGAGCACCTTGCGGTGGGTGTGGCGCTCAACTCGGAGGACGCCGCCGAGGGCGTGTCGGCGTTCCTGGAGAAGCGCGAGCCCAAGTGGCAGGGGCGCTGATCCGGATGGCCACGGATCCGCGGAGTCCCGTCGTCGGGCTCCAGGGCTCACGCTGCTCAGGCTGCTCGGTGGCGGTCTACCCCGCGGACGAGGCGTGCCCGCGCTGCGGGGGGCCGGCCGATCCCGCGACCCTTTCCGGTGCGGGCACGTTGTGGACGTGGACGGTGCAGCGGTACGCACCCAAGTCGCCGCCGTACCAGGCCCCGCCCGGCGGCTTCGAACCGTTCGCGGTCGGCTACGTCGAGCTGGCGGAAGGCATGCGGGTGGCCGCCGTACTCGAGGTCGACGACCTCGACGACATTCGCATCGGGATGCCCCTCACGGTGACCGCCGGACAGGGCGTCCCGCGGGCCCGGCCCACAACGCTCGCTGAGGAGGGCTCATGAGCAGCGACGTCCTGATCTGCGGTGCCGGACGCACCCCGTTCGGCCGGTCGGAGGCGAGCGGCCGGCAGCTGGCCGTCAGCGCGGTGAACGCCGCGCTGGCGGATGCCGGGATCGAGTGGTCACGGGTGCGCGCCGCCTTCGGCGGCAGCGACAGCGCCGGGCTTGCGGACACCCTGGTGGCCCAACTCGGCCTCACCGGGCTGCCGTTCGTGAACGTCAAGAACGGCTGCGCGACCGGCGGCAGCGCCCTGATCTCCGCCGTGAACGCGATCCGCTCCGGTATGGCGGACGTCGTCCTCGCCGTCGGATTCGACAAGCATCCGCGCGGCGCCTTCGACCCCAGGCCCGAGGACTGGGGCCTGGGCGAGGAGTACGGCAGCGACGGCCTGATGGTGACCACCCAGTTCTTCGGCATGAAGATCCAGCGCTATATGCACGACCACGGGATCACGCCGGACACTCTCGGGCTGGTCGCCGAGAAGGCCTACCGCAACGGGGCCCTGACCCCCGAGGCATGGCGGCGCAAGCCGCTCACCGCCGCCGAGATCCTCGACTCGGACATGGTCAGCGACCCGCTGACCCGCTACATGTTCTGCTCCCCTGGGGCAGGCGCGGCCGCACTGGTGCTCTGCTCGCCCGAGGTCGCCCGCACCCTGGACGGCCCCTCGGTCACCCTGCGTTCGGCGGCCGTACGCACCCGGCGTTTCGGCTCGTTCGAGGTGTTCAGCCCCTGGATCCCCGGGGGCGACCTGATCAGTGTCAGCCGTGACGCGTCGGCCGCCGCCTTCGAGGAGGCGGGGATCGGCCCGGGGGACGTGGACGTCTGCCAGTTGCAGGACACCGAGAGCGGCGCCGAGGTCATGCACATGGCCGAGTGCGGGTTCTGCGAGGACGGCGAGCAGGAGCGGCTGATCGCCTCCGGTGCCACGGAGATCGGCGGCGCCCTGCCGGTCAACACCGATGGCGGCTGCATCGCCAACGGCGAACCCATCGGCGCATCAGGGCTGCGCCAGGTCTACGAAGTCGTCCAGCAGCTGCGCGGCCGGGCCGGCGAACGCCAGGTACCCGGCGAGCCGAGGATCGGCTTCACCCATGTGTACGGCGCACCAGGCGTGAGCGCCTGCACCGTGCTGACCCGCTGAATGCCCGTCAACTGACTGGGCGAGTGCTGAACGGAGGCGGAGGAAGAGATGAGCGGCATCCCGGAACCGGAGGAGTTCCGCACGCAGGCCCGGCAGTGGCTCGCCACGGTCGCCCGGCCGCGCGCCGCCGACGGCGAGTGGGGCAGCGGCTCCGACTCGGTCGCCGTGTTCGAGAACTGGACCGAGGAGCAGGAGCGCGAGCACACCGCCCGCATCCAGGAGTGGGAGCGCACCCGCTACGACCAGGGGTGGGGTGCCCTCAACTGGCAGGAGGCGTACGGTGGCCGCGGCCTGCCCGTGTACTACGAGCAGCTCTACCGTGCCGAAGAAGCCGCCTTCGACGTGCCGCACCGCACCGAGATCTTCCCGGTGACGCAGCAGCTCGTCGCCCCGGCGATCGGCATCTGGGGCACCGACGAGCAGAAGGAGCGCTGGCTGCGCCCCATGCTGCGCACGGACGAGCTGGCCTGCCAGCTGTTCTCCGAGACCGAGGCGGGCTCCGACCTCGCCGCGGTGCGCACCAGGGCGGTGCGCGACGGCGACAACTGGGTGCTGAACGGACACAAGGTGTGGACCTCCGGCGCCCGCGTCGCCACCTGGGGAGTCGCGGTGTGCCGCACCGACCCGGACGTCCGCAAGCACGCCGGCATCACCGTCTTCCTGGTACGCATGGACGCGCCCGGCGTCATCGTGCGGCCCATCCAGCAGATGACCGGCGGCGCCAGCTTCAACGAGGTCTATCTCGACGGCGTGGTCGTGCCCGACACCGACCGCCTCGGACCGGTCGGCGAGGGCTGGCGGGTCACCCTCAGTGTGCTGGCCGCCGAACGGCTCGACTCGGGCAACCTCGGCCTGGACAACGCCGACCGGGCGCTGGACCTCGCAGGGAACCTGGACCGCTCGCTCACCGGCAGTGAACAGCAGCAGGCCGCCGACCTGTACATCCGCACCCTCGTCCAGCGGCTCATCGGTCTGCGGGTGACCGCCGCCCTCGTCGCGGGGCGCGAACCCGGCGCGGAGGCGTCGGTCGGCAAGCTCTACGCCACCGAGACCATGCGGCGCACCAGCGACCTGGTGTCGGAGCTGCTGGGTTCGCGCCTCGTCGCCGACACGGGGGAGTGGGGCACGTACGCCTGGACGGAGCATCTGCTCGGCGCGCCCGGCTACAGCATCGCGGGCGGCACCGACGAGATCCAGCACAACATCCTCGCCGAGCGGGTGCTCGGACTGCCCAAGGAGCCCGTCCGATGAAAACGGCTACGCAGGTGCCGGAGCTGGCCGTTCGGGTCCGCGGTCGTCTCGCTCACCGGCATCCGGGAGCCCCGATCGGTGAGCTGCGTACACTGCCGGGTGGGCACTCGGGGCTGACGTACTGGGTCACGGCAGGGGACACGAAGTACGTCGTGAAGGCGGTGCCTCCGGGGCAGCGGCCCATCGGGCGCAACGATGTGCTGCGTCAGGCGCGCGTACTGAGAGCGCTCTCTGGCTCGGCGGTGCCGGTACCGGGCGTCGGGGCCGTCGATGAGACACAACCCGCATGGTTCGCCATGGACTTCGCCGCCGGGGAGGCCGTCGAGCCCGTACTCGACGAGCCTGAGGTGCCTGCGGAGACGGCGCGGGCGAGGATGCTGGGGATCGCCTCGGTGCTGCGGCGGTTGCACGAGACTGATGTTCATACGCCCGGGCTGGACGCGCCGGCACCGCTTGACGCGGCCGGCGAGCTGGAGCGGTGGAGCCGCACCATGCACGCCGTACCGGCTGAACTCCGCCCCGGTGGCGAGGAGTTGCTGGCGCGCCTCGCCGACGACGTGCCCGGCGATCTCCCGCCCGTGCTGCTGCACGGCGACTTCCGCCTCGGGAACGTGCTGTGCGTCGGTGAGCGCCCGGTGGCCGTCGTCGACTGGGAGATCTGGAGCGTCGGGGACCCGCGCATCGACCTCGGGTGGTTCCTGCTCTTCGCCGACCACCGCAACTTCCCGGCGCTGGGCCGCGCCGTGCCCGGCCTGCCCACCGAGGCCGAACTGCTGGACACCTACCTCGACGGCCGGCCCGCCCTGCCCGCGATGGCCTGGTTCCGGGCCCTGGGCCGCATGAAGATGGCCGCGATCATGGGCCACAACCTGCGCCGGCACCGCGAGGGCAAGCACCACGACCCGGACCAGGAGCGCCTGCCGCCCACCATCGCCGCGATGATCCGCACGGCGCACGACATTCTCGGCTGATCCGTAGCCACCACTACAAGCGGACGCACCGCACACGCCAAGCACTTGGGACGTACGCCGAGTCAGGCCACCAGGCCCTCGGTGAAGAGGAGCAATCGTGGACTTCGGATTCTCGCCACGGGCGAGTGAACTCCAGGACCGCATGCGGTCGTTCATGGAGCAGCACGTCTTCCCCGCGGAAGCGGTCTACGACCGGCAGATCGCCGAGGCGGACGACCCGCACGCGCTGCCGCCGGTGATGACCGAGCTGAAGGAGAAGGCACGCGCCGAGGGCCTGTGGAACCTTTTCATGGCGCACGGCGACTGGGGTGCGGGGCTCACCAACCTCGAGTACGCGCCGCTCATGGAGCTGGCGGGCCGCTCCATCATCGGCCCCGAGGTGTTCAACTGCTCGGCGCCCGACACCGGCAACATGGAGCTGCTCGCGCTGTACGGCACCCCCGAGCAGCAGGAGCGCTGGCTGAAGCCCCTGCTGGAGGCGGAGATCCGGTCGTGCTTCGCGATGACCGAGCCCGAGGTCGCCAGCTCCGACGCCCGCAACATCCGCACCCGTATCACCCGCGACGGCGGCGACTACGTCGTCAACGGCCGCAAGTGGTACACCTCCGGCATCCTCGACCCCGACTGCAAGCTGATCATCCTGATGGGCAAGACCGACCCGGACGCGCCCACCTACCGGCAGCAGAGCATGCTGCTCATCCCCCGTGACACCCCGGGCGTCACGGTCGTGCGCGACCTGCCGATGTTCGGCTACACCGACCGGTGCGGGCACGGCGAGGTCCTCTTCGAGGACGTCCGCGTACCGGTGGAGAACATCCTCAGCGGCGAAGGAGAGGGCTTCGCGCTCGCGCAGGGACGGCTCGGCCCGGGACGCATGCACTACGCGATGCGCGCAGTCGGGTTCGCCGAGCGCGCCCTGCAGCTGATGTGCGAGCGCGCCACCGAACGCATCGCCTTCGGCGGGCCGCTCGCCGACCGGGGCGTGGTGCGTGAGTGGATCGCCCGCAGCCGCATCGAGATCGAGCAACTGCGCCTCCTCGTCCTGAAGTCCGCCTGGCTGATGGACACAGTCGGCAACGCCGCCGCCCGTATGGAGGTCGCCGCGATCAAGGTGGCGGCGCTGGAGATCGCCCACAAGGTGGTCGACCGCGCGGTGCAGGCGCACGGCGCGGCGGGCGTCAGCGACGACACCGTACTGGCCCGGCTGTACGCCATCACGCGGGCGCTGCGCATCGCTGACGGCCCCGACGAAGTGCACCTGCGGACGGTGGCCCGCCAGGAACTCGCCAAGTACAAGCAGAACCCCGCGAAGGCCGAGCAGCAGAAGACCGACACGAAGGCAGGGGCAGCGTGAACGCCAACACCCTCGACGGCAAGGTCGCCGTCATCACCGGCGGATCCCGCGGGATCGGCCTCGGCATCGCCACCGCCTACCGGGCGGCCGGCGCCCATGTGGTGATCGCGGCCCGCAAGGCGGCCGGACTCGCCGAGGCGCGCGAGGAGCTGCTGCGCGTCAAGGGCGACGGCGACATCCACACGGTCGTCGCCAACGCCGGCGAACCCGACCAGGCAGAGGCCTGCATCGACGAGACCATGGCGCGCTTCGGCCGGGTCGACATCCTCGTCAACAACGCGGCGACCAACCCGTACAACGGCGACCTGCTCGACCTGGACCTGCCGCGCGCCGAGAAGACGGTCCGCGTCAACCAGTACGGCGTGATCGCCTGGACCCGCTGCGCCTGGCGGGCCTGGATGGCCGAGCACGGGGGAGCGGTCATCAACATCGCGTCCGTCGGCGGGCTGATCGTCGACCCGCACATCGGCTACTACAACGCCACCAAGGCCGCCATGCTGCACATGACCCGGCAGCTCGCGTACGAACTCGGGCCGCGGGCACGGGTGAACGCCATCGCCCCCGGACTGATCAAGACGGAGCTGGCGCGGGCCGTGTGGGAGGTCCGCGAACCCATCCTCACCGCCAAGCTGCCGCTGCGGCGCCTCGGCACGGTGGAGGACGTGGCGAACGCGGCGGTGTTCCTGGCCTCCGACGCCTCGTCCTGGATGACCGGCCAGACCCTGGTGCTCGACGGCGGCGCGACCGCCCTGCCGATCGGGGTGGACGAGTGAGCGCGCCGCTGCCCGCTGCCGACTTGTTCTCGCTGGAGGGCAGGACGGCCATCGTCACGGGTGCCTCCGCGGGGCTCGGCGCACGCTTCGCCGCCGTCCTCGCCCAGGCCGGCGCCACCGTGTTCGCCGCCGCACGCCGCATCGACCGGCTGAAGGAACTGGCGGACTCCGACGCACGCATCCACCCCGTGGCCTGCGACGTCTCGCTCGAGGCCGACCGCACGCGGCTGGCCGAGACCGCGCTGGCCGCCACCGGCCGCATCGATGTCCTGGTCAACAACGCGGCCAGCTCCGGCGAGACACGTGCCGAGGACGAGTCCTCGGACGCCTTCGCCGACGTCCTCGGTGTCAACCTCACCGCGCCCTTCCACCTCGCCCGGCTCACCGCCGAGGCGCCCGCGCCCACCACAGGCAAGAGCATCATCAACGTCTCCTCCATCCTCGGCCTGGTCTCCGCCGCCCCCCTCGGCGGCGCGAGCTACTCCGCGTCCAAAGCCGGACTCATCGGCCTGACCCGCGAGCTGGCCGGACAGTGGGGCCGCGGCGGAATCCGAGTGAACGCCCTCGCCCCCGGCTGGTTCCGCACCGAGATGACCGCGGACCTCTTCGGCGACGAGCGCTCCAGCCGCTGGGTCGACCGCAACACCCTGCTGCGCCGAGGTGGCGACGCCCACGAACTCGACGGCGCGCTGCTGTTCCTCGCCTCGGACGCCTCCACGTACTGCACCGGCCAGGTCCTGACCGTCGACGGTGGATGGACGGCGCGATGAGGGTCGGCATCGACATCCAGAACGGCGGTCTCGCCCGCGTCACCTTGCGCCGGGGCGAGGCGGGAAACGCCATCGACCTGGAGATGGCGCGCGGACTGCTGGAGGCGGCCCGGGCCTGCGCTCGTGAGCCCGTACGGGCCGTGCTGCTCACCGGGGAGGGGAAGTCCTTCTGCGTCGGCGGCGACCTCAGGGAGTTCTCGCAGCTCTCAGGTGAGGCGCTGGAGAAGCACCTCATCGCGGTGACGGACGCGCTGCACGACGCCCTGCGCACCTTCGCCGCGATCGACGCGCCCCTGGTGGCCGCCGTGCAGGGCGCCGTCGCCGGCGCGGGCATCGGTCTGGCAGCGGCAGCCGATGTGACCCTCGCCGCCGACAACGCCTCGTTCACCGCCGCGTACACCGGCATCGGCTACTCACCGGACGCCGGAGTGAGCTGGTCGCTGCCCCGCCTCATCGGACCAAAGCGGGCCCTGGACTTGTTGCTGACGAACCGCCGGATCCCGGCGGCGGAAGCCGCGGCGCTCGGTCTGGTGAGCCGGGTCGTCGCCGCCGACGAGCTGGCCGCGGAGGCCGCGCGGACGGCCGAAGTCCTGCGCCGTGGGCCCACCGTCGCTTTCGGCGCCACCCGTCGGCTCGTCGCCGCCGGACTGACCGCGGACCTCGGCCCGCACCTGGACCGCGAGGCCCGCGCGCTCGCCGCAGCGGCCGCCTCGGACGAGGGACGCGAGGGTGTCGCCGCGTTCCTCGGCAAGCGGGCGCCCGACTTCACGCATAACCGGCCCCGGCCCTGATCCCGTACTCGAATCCCATGGAGTCCACCGTGTCGGAAGCATTCATCGTCGGAGCCGTCCGCACCCCCGTAGGCCGCCGCAAGGGCGCGCTCAGCGGCGTGCACCCCGCCGACCTCGGCGGCCATGTGCTGCGCGCCCTGCTGGAGCGCACCGGTGTCGACCCGGGCGCCGTCGACGACGTGTTCTTCGGGTGCGTCAGCCAGATCGGCGCACAGACCGGGAACATCGCCCGCACCGCGTGGCTGTCGGCCGGGCTGCCCCAGCACGTCCCCGGCACCACCATCGACCGCCAGTGCGGCTCCTCGCAGCAGGCCGTGCACTTCGCCGCCCAGGCGGTCGGCTCCGGCGCCGCCGACCTCGTCGTCGCCGGTGGCGTCGAGGTGATGAGCCTGGTGCCCATCGCAAGCCCGATGTTCGTCGGCGAGCAGGCCGGCCTGGGCAGTCCGTACGCGGGGGACGGCTGGCGTGAGCACTTCGGGGATCAGGAGGTCTCGCAGTTCCGCGGGGCCGAGCTGATCGCCGAGAAGTGGGGCATCGCCCGCGCGGACATGGAGCAGTTCGCGCTCACCAGCCACCAGCGTGCCCTCGCCGCCCAGAAAGAAGGGGCCTTCGACGAGGAGATCGTGCCGGCCTTCGGGCTCACCGCCGACGAAGGCCCGCGCGCCGACACCACGCTCGAAAAAATGGCGGGCCTGAAGACCCTCATCGAGGACGGCCGGCTGACCGCAGCCGTCTCCAGCCAGATCTCCGACGGCGCCGCCGCCCTGCTCATCGCCTCCGAGGACGCGGTACGCCGCCACGGCCTGACCCCGCTCGCGCGCGTGCACACCATGGCTGTGGTCGGCTCGGACCCGATCCTCATGCTGACCGGTCCGATCCCCGCCACCGAGAAGGTGCTGGACAAGGCCGGGCTTTCGATCGACGATATCGACCTCGTCGAGATCAACGAGGCCTTCGCCTCCGTCGTCCTCGCCTGGCAGAAGGAGATCGGGGTCGCCCCGGAGCGGGTCAACGCCTTCGGCGGTGCCATAGCACTCGGCCATCCGCTCGGCGCCACGGGCGCCCGGCTCATGACCACGCTCGTTCACCAGCTGCGCAGGACCGGCGGGCGCTACGGTCTGCAGACGATGTGCGAGGGCGGCGGGATGGCGAACGCGACCGTCGTCGAGACTCTGTGAAGCCGATTGGCAACTGAGTTCAACTTGGGTTTACTCTCGGCGTACGGACACGTTGTGTGACGGCCCAGGAGAGAGGTCATGACAAGGATCGTTGAACCGGAGGCGGGACCGCGGTCCAAGCGCGCGGCCATTCTCACGGCGGCCGTGGACTGCTTCGGCGAGACCGGCTTCGAGGCCACCAAGTGGTCCACGGTGGCCGAGCGGGTCGGCATCGGACAGACCGCCCTCTACCACTACTTCGAGTCGAAGACCCACTGTCTGCTGACGATCATGCGGCTCGAACTGCAGCGCTCCCACGACCGGTTCGTCGAGGCGACCACGGGCAACGCGGACCCGGTCGAGGCGCTGCGGGCCGCGGTCCGCGCGGCGTACGACGTCTCCCCGCACGAGGTCCTGCAGATGCGCATCCTGCAGAACCACATGGACCTGCTGTCGGGGGCGCGAAGGTCCAAGCGCGAGGAGGCCGAGCGGGTCGCGGCCCGGCAGTTGGTCCAGGTCGTGGAGAGGGACTGGACGACCCTGCTGGTGAAGGGCATGTCCCAGGGTGCCTTCCCGCTGCGGGACGCCCAGCTGCTCGGTGCGAGCGTGCTCGGCCTGATCGTCAGCGTCTGGCGGTGGTACCGGCCGTCCGGGCCGACGCCTCTGTCGGAGATCAGCGAGCTGATCGAGGGCGCCTGCGTGCGCATGGTGGCCACCTGACGCGCTGAGCGGCCCCGCACATCGCGGCCCCCTGACGGATGTCCGTCAGGGGGCCGCACTCTTCTCCCGCTCCGATCCGAAGTGATCGAGTACGTAACCGACCATTGCCACCTGTGTTTCCACGCGATTAAAATCCGAACTGAATTGAACTTAACTCAGGTTGATCTGAGGAGGGGTCATGCGACGACGCACCACACGCGCGCTCATCGCCGCACTCGCCGCCATGCTCGCCCTGGTGGCGAGCGCATGCGGCACCGGAGGCCCCTCGACGGTGGGGGCCGACAAGGTCATCAGGATCGGCGCCTGGTACCCGCTCACGGGAGCCCTGGCCTCCTTCGGCATCCCCGAAAAGGCAGGCGTCGACGCGTACTTCAAGTCGGTCAACGCACGTGGCGGCATCAACGGCCGAAAGATCGACTGGATCGTCAAGGACAACGCCTTCGATCCGCAGCAGACCGTGCAGATCGCCCGCCGGCTCGTGGACCAGGACGGGGTCGTGGCGATCGTCGCGACCAACGGCACCGCCCAGTCCCAGGCCACCTTCCCCTTCGTGCTCGAGCAGTCGAAGGTGCCGGTCCTCAACCCCCTGGGCGGCGACGCATCCTGGTACGACCCGCCCCGCGACGGACTGTTCGGTCTGCAGACCCTTTATGAGGACCAGGCGGCCGCACTCGGGGACTGGGTGGCGCGCGACGGGGCCAAGAAGGTGCTCGTCGTGCACAGCGACCCGGCGGCGTTCGTGAACGTCGCCAAGCAGATCGGTCCCGCCGCCCGCAAGACCGATCCGTCGGTCCAGGTGAAACGCCTGACGGTCAAGTTCCAGACCACCGACTACAGTCCGGTCATCAGCAAGGTGAAAGCTCAGAAGCCCGACGCTGTCGTGCTGATCCTCGCGGCCGCGGAGGCCGCGGCCTACCTCAAGGAAGCCAAGCTGCAGGGGCTTTCCGTGCCTGTGTACGGCTACGCGCCCGTGGCGGCGCAGTCCACGCTGACGCTGGCGGGCAAGGCGGCCGAGGGGCTCAAGGCGGTGCAGCTGGTCAAGTCGCCGCACGACGACGACCCAGCCGTCAAGGAGTTCCGCAAGGCGATGGCGAAGTACGAGCCGGGGCAGCCGGCCGACTTCATCACCCTATGGGGCTGGGAAGCTGCGAAGGCGTTCGTCGAGATCGCCGAGACCATCGACGGGCCAGTGACCGCAGAGTCGCTGACCCGGGCTTACGAGAACGCACGCCACGTCGACACAGGCGTGGGACCGGTCCTGAACTTCAGCGCGGGGCACCACCTCGGCACCCGCGACGTACAGAAGCTCGTCGTCAGGAACGGCCGCTGGGAGTCGCAGGGAGACTTCTTCACGCCGCCTTCCCGCGGCTGACGTCCATCCCCGACCGCGGTTGCACCCCTTCCCACCAGTGAGAGGACACCCATGGCCAGCGTGTTGCGCGCCTACATGGCACGTATGGACAGCCACCACCCCGAGCAGGCACTCGAACTCATCGCACCCGACTTCCGTTTCCTCATCGCCCTGCCCGGCCGCGAAGCGACGGGCTGGTCCAAGGACGACTTCGCGGACTACATCGCGGGCCGCAACGCGGTCGAGAGGGTCCACGACATCCTCCGGTACAGCTCCGACGGCGATCTGGAGACCGCGTACGGAGTGGTGAAGGAGTCCGGGAAGGCCGTCGGGTCCTTCCTGTCGGCGGCGGTTGTCACGCCCGACGGGCAGATGGCGCGCTATCAGTCCTTCTTCACGACGACATTCGACCTCATCGACGGGCCGGAGTAGCCGCCCGGCCGTATGCCGTTGGGTCAACACGCCGCACCGACCGAGCCGCAAGGAGGCTGACATGACCGACACCGCCACCACTGCCGCCGCACCCTTCCTCACCGCATGGTTCGAGATCCTCGACAGTGACGAGCCGAACCGGATCCTGGACCTGATCAGCGACGACTTCTCCCTCTCCATCCTGTTCTCCACCGGCGACGGCAACGCGACCGACTTCGCCGGGGATCGTGCCGCGCTGGTCGGCTACCTGGAGCAGCGCGAGAGGGGCACGCGCACCCACCATCTGCTGTCCGCGACCACCCTCGGCCAGGACGAGCTCTTCCTCGGAGAGGTACGGCGCGGGGGCGTTCCCGAGGCGAGTTTCGTCGCCGCCGGGCGGGTGGACGACAACGGCCGCCTGAGCCGTCTACTGATCGGCCGGTCGTCCGAGATCCGTTTCGACTGAACACGACCGACCCGTTGAACACCTTCCGTTGAACACGTTGCAACTGACCACGTACGGAGGACAGTCATGTACAACCTCGTCCTGATGGCAGCCCGGCCCCCCGAGTGGACGCACGAGCAGTTCATCGACTGGTGGCGCGGCGACCACGCGGAGCTGACCTACCGTCTGCCCGGCCTCCGAGCCTGGCGGCACACCGAGATCGACCAGGCCCTGGAGAAGCGCTCCGAGGGCTGGGACGGGATCTCCGTGCTCAGCTTCGACTCGCCGGAGGACCTGAAGAAGGCCCTCACGAGCCAGGAGTGGGCAGATGCGGTCGCACAGGTCGGGGACATGAAGGGCCGCCGGATCGCGGTGATGGGTCACGAGGCGGAGATGTTCACCGGCTGAGGCACGCGGATCGGCCGTTGACCAGTGCGTCGGCTTTCGTGGCACGGCATCGACGGCAGCCGTTCACAGCAGGGTTCATGACGGAGTTCGGCACAGCGTAGCGAGGAAGCGGGATGCGACAGGTAGTGCGGGAGTTCCAACAGAGCGCCGAACGGGCGGACTTCGTCGCCGTCATCGACGACACGGGGAGCCATACGGCGCGCGAGCTGCTTGCCGACGCGGCGCGGCTCGCCGAGGTGATGTTCCCCGACGGGGCCGGCGGCACCGTCATGCTCCAGGCTGACAACTCGTGGCGCACCGTCGCCGCCACGCTGGCGGTGGGCCTGAGCGGGGGAGTCCTCGCCGTGGTGAACCGGCACACCACCCGCGCAGAGTTCGCCGCGGCCTTCGAGGACATCCGTCCGGACGCCGTCGTCGCCGAGCCCTCGGCGATGGACGAATGGGCGGTGCCCGAGCTGCTGCAGGGACGGGCGGACGGCACGGTACTCGACGGCTGGACCTGCCTCTCCGCGGCCGGGAAGCCAGATGTCTCACGCTGGTCGGGTGGCGTCCTCATCGGACTGACCTCCGGGTCGACCGGACGTCCCAAGGGCGTCGTGCAGTCCGAGGAGGCCCTGCGCTACGCCGGCTCGAGCACCATCGAGATCAACGGCCTGACCCGCGGCGACGCCGTGGCCGCGATCGTGCCGCTGTCGTCGACGGCCGCGTACTGCTTCGGCGTCTACCTCTCGCTTCTCCTGGGCGGCCCGCTCGTTCTGACGTCGAAGTGGGACCGTGCCGTGGCGCTGCAGCGGATGGCCGAAGCCGAGGTCCGCTGGACCATGTGCGTGCCGACGATGGCGCTGCAGATGGGCGCCGAGGCGGCAGGTTCCGGCATCCTCACGGGAGTCCGCGCGATCACCGTGGGCGGCGGCCCCATGGATCGTGGAGCTCTCGCACGCGCAGAACAGTCCCTCGGCACGAAGATCCTCCGGGTCTTCGGCATGTCCGAGTGCCTCGGCCACACCTCTCCCAGCGCCGACGACCCAGAGGAGATCCGCCTCGGCAGGGACGGCCGTCCCTTCCCTGGAACCGACCTCCGCGCCATCACGCCCGAGGGGATCGAAGCCGGACCGGGCACGTCCGGCCGCGCCCAGGTCCGCGGCCCCTCCCTCTTCCTCGGCTACGCACGGGACGGCAGGGTCGAGCCGCCCGCGCTGACGGAGGACGGCTACTTCCCCACCGGCGATCTGCTGATGACCCACGAGGACGGGACCATCAGCATCATGGGCCGTGAGAAGGATGTCATCATCCGTGGCGGCCGCAACATCGACATCACCGAGATAGAGCGGGCGGTCGCCAGCTACCCGCGCGTGGCCAGGGCCTGTGTCGCGGCCGTCCCGGACGAGGTGCTCGGCGAACGTGTGGCGCTCCTCGTCGTCACCGAGGACGGCAGCGGCATCGACCTCGCGGAGGTGACCGGGCACCTGGAGAGCGTCGGCCTGTCCAAGACCAAGTGGCCCGAGTACGTGTACGGCATCGAGGAGCTGCCCCAGACCAAGGTCGGAAAGCTCGACCGAGCCGGCGCCCGCGAACTGGCCAGCCGACTGAACATGCGTACTCCCGATCCGGCCTGATCCAAGACACACACCTGATCCAAGGACACACCGGTCGGCAGGCTCACACGCATCCCCGGCCCTGATGCACAGCGGTACACGAGCAAGGGAGAGTCATGACAACGCGGTTCGACCAGGGCCCATGGGCCGCAGCCGGAGTCCAGACCGTGCAGCCCGGGGTGCACCGCGTTCCTCTTCCGCTGCCCAACGACGGCCTCCACGCGGTCAACGTCTATCTGCTGGAGAACCTCGCGGACGACGACGGCATCGTCATGATCGACGGCGGCTGGGCGATCCCGGAGGCGCGCAAGGCGCTCGAGGAGGCCATGGCCGCCATCGGCCGCGACCTCGGCGACATCAGCCACATCCTGGTCACGCACATCCACCGCGACCACTACACGAACGCCGTGGAGCTGCGCCGGCTGCTGGGTTCACACGTGTACCTGGGCGCGGGCGAACGGCCGGGCCTGGAGATGCTCGACCGGCTGCGCAGCGACGAACCCGCCGGCTCACTGGAGACGTTGCGCAGGGCGGGCGCCGGCGAACTGGCCGACCGCATCCAGGCGATGGACCACGGCGGCTACGACCCGAGCGTGTGGCAGACCCCCGACCGCTGGCTCGGCGCGGAAACCCTCCGCTTCGGCGACCACGAGCTGCACGTCGTACCCACACCCGGCCACACCAAGGGACACGTGGTCTACCTGGACGAGCAGCGCGGACTGCTGTTCTCCGGGGACCACGTCCTGCCGCACATCACGCCGTCCATCGGCTTCGAACTGGCCGAGCCCGGAGGCAAGCCGCTCGCCGACTACCTCGACTCACTGCGGCTGATGACGCGTTACGCCGACGCCCGCCTGATGCCCGCGCACGGCCCGGTCGCCGACAGCGCCCACGCACGCGTGGCCGAGCTGCTCGCGCACCACGACAACCGGCTGGCGCAGAGCCTGACAGCGCTGGGTGACGGCACACACGACGCCCACGCGGTGGCGCGCCAACTGGGCTGGACGCGCCGGGAGGTGCCGTTCGGGGAGCTCAGCGCCTTCAACCAGATGCTCGCGGTGAACGAGACGGCGGCGCACCTGGACGTCCTGGTGCTGCGGGGGCAGGTTGCGGTGGCGTTCGTGGACGGGGTGAACCAGTACACGCGCGTGCAGTGACACCGCACATACGAACAGGGGGCGCAGCAGTTGCCGCGCCCCCTGTTTCGTGATGTCAGCGGGCCGTCCAGCCGCCGTCCACGTACAGCTCGGAGCCGGTGACGAAGCTCGCGTCCGGGGAAGCGAGGAACGCCACCGCCCCCGCGACCTCGTCGGGCTTGCCCAGCCGGCCCAGCGGCGTGCCCTCGACCATGGCGGTGTGCCGGGGCGTGCCCTGCCACAGCTCGCGTGAGCGGGGCGTCTCGATGAAGCCGGGGTGGATCGAGTTGACGCGCACGCCGCGCGTGGCCCAGTGCAGTGCGGCGTTCTTCGTCATCAGCCGTACCGCGCCCTTCGCGGCGTGGTACGAGAACTGGCTCCCGAAGCCGCCAACGGTGCCGAAGATCGACGCGATGTTGACGACGGAGCCGCCACCGGAGCGTTCGATCGCGGGCCCGCCGTGCTTCATGCCGAGCCAGACACCGGTCTGGGTGACCGCTATGACCTTGTCCCAGGACTCCCGCGTCTCCGTCTCCACGGTCCGCATCTCGGCGATACCCGCGTTGTTGACGAGCACGGACAGGCCGCCCAGCTCGGCGACCACCCGCTCGACCACTTCGCGCCATGCCTCCTCGTCGCTGACGTCCAGGGCGAGGCCGAGCGCCCGCGCCCCCTCGGCCGCCAGCTCCTTCGCCAGCTCCTCGCAGCGGCCGGCGTCCACGTCGGTCACCACGACCGCGGCGCCCTCGGCGGCCAGCCGGCGCGAGACGGCATCTCCTATGCCGCCGGTCGCGCCCGTGATCAGTGCTACCTGTCCGGACAGCCGTTCGTGCATGAGATTCCTTCCGGTCGACGTGTCAGTGGTCATGGCAGCAGCTCCAACCCCGAGCGCAGCAGTGCCGGCACCGCGGAGCCGACGCGCTCGAAGCCGGCGCCGAGGGTCTGTCCCGCGAGGTAGCGGGCGTGGATCCCCTCCGCGATCACAGCGAGCTTGAAGCACCCCAGCGCCTGGTAGTAGTCGACGGCTTCGATGTCCCGGCCGGACTTCTCGGCGTACCGCTCGGCCAGTTCACGGCCCGAGGGGAATCCGGGGTTGGCCGTCGGGACGTGGCGGGCTCCGAGTACCGGTTCGCAGGCCGGATCCCAGTACATGAGCAGCATCCCGAGATCGGCGAGAGGATCACCGAGGGTGGCCATCTCCCAGTCGACGATCGCCGCGATCCGCCCGAGGTCGCCGGGCGCCAGGATGGTGTTGTCCAGGCGGTAGTCGCCGTGCACGATCGCCGGGGCGCCGCTCGCGGGCAGGGCGCGGGCGAGCCTGCCGTGCAGCTCGTCCAGGTCGGGCAGCGCCCGCGTGGCGACTCTGTCCCACTGCCCGCGCCACCGCCGCACCTGCCGTTCGAGATATCCGTCGGGGCGGCCGAAGTCGCCGAGGCCGACGTCGGCGGCGTCGACCGCGTGAAGTGCCACCAAAGCGTCCACGAGTGCCTCGGCGGCGCGCCGGGCATCGGCGGGCGCCAGCGCGGCGGCTTCGTCGCCGTCGCGCAGCACCGGGCCCTCGACGAAGTCGACCACGCAGAACGGCGCACCGATCACCTCCGGGTCCGTGCACGACAGCACGGCCCGGGCGACGGGCACGCCGGTGCCGCCGAGCGAGGCGACGACGCGGTACTCGCGGTCCATGTCGTGCGCGGTCGGAGTCAGCACGCCCAGCGGCGGCCGGCGCAGCACCCAGCGGTGCGTCCCGTCCGTCACCTCGTACGTCAGATTGGACCGGCCACCGTGCATCAAACGCACCGTCAACGGCCCCTCGTACCCTGGCACGTTGCGCTCGAAGTGGTCCTGCAGCGCGGGAACATCGACCCCGACCACGGCCGTCTCCGTCACTGCGCGGCCCTCCGCTCCTTCGCCGCCCGCACCGCGCGTTTGGCGATGGCCCAGCGGTGCGTCTCGGAGGGGCCGTCGTAGATACGGAACGGACGCACCTCCCGGTACAGCCGCGACAGCGGCGCGTCCCCCGAGATACCGAGCGCGCCGCACACCTGCACGGCGCGGTCGACCACCCGGTTCACCGCCTCGGAGACGTACGTCTTGGCGATCGAGGTGTGCTGGGCGGCCGAGCGGCCCTGGTCCAGTTCCCAGCAGGCGCGCCACAGCACCGCACGGCTGGTCTCGATGTCGATCTCGGAGTCGGCCAGCAGCTGCTGCACCATGCCCAGTTCGGCCAGCGGTCCGCCGAAGGCCGAGCGGCCCGCCGCGCGCTCGAGGGCGATGTCCTGGGCCCGGCGCGCCACCCCGAGCCAGCGCATGCAGTGGGTCATACGCGCGGGGCCGAGGCGCACCTGCGCATACCTGAAGCCCTGGTCGACCTCGCCCAGCACATCGCTGTCCGCGACCTCGCAGCCCTCGAAGACGACCTCGCTGTGTCCGCCGAACAGGCCCTGGTCCAGAGTGTCGATGTTCCGGACGATCTTCATACCCGGATTGCCGGCATCCACGAGGAACATCGTCGCGCCGCCCGCGTCGCCGGGCCCGCCGCTGGTGCGCGCCATGCAGATGGCGAAGGCCGCTCCGTCGGCGCCACTGATGAACCACTTGCGGCCGTCGATCCGCCAGCCGCCGTCCGTCTTCGTCGCCGTCGTGGTGAGCGCACGCGGGTCGGATCCCGCGCCGGGCGCCGGCTCGGTCATCGCGAAGCAGGAGCGGGCCTCACCGGCGGCCAGCGGGCGCAGGAACCGCGCCTTCTGCTCCTCGGTGGCCACTACCTCGAGCAGGTGCATGTTGCCCTCGTCGGGCGCCGCGCAGTTCAGCGCGAGCGGCCCGAGCAGCGAGTACCCGGCCGCCTCGAACACCACCGCCTGCCCGCGCAGGTCAAGCCCGAGTCCGCCGAACTCCTCCCCGACATGCGGAGCGAAAACCCCCGCCGCACGGGCTGCCTCCTGCAGCCGCCGCCGCAGCGGTTCCGGTCCGTCATGGACGTTCCCACCGCACGCCTGCTCCTCCGGTATGACCACATCGCGTACGAACTCGGTGGTGCGCCGCGCGATGCCGGCGATCCGTTCGTCGATCTCGAAGCTGATGGACACATCTCACCCCTGATCTTGGCTACTGACCATTAGCCATAACAGAGGTGGGAGGAGCTTCGTGTCAAGGGTGCGGGCTATAGTGGCTGGCCCAGGCAGATAAGATCGGCTAATTCTCAGTAGCTTCAGGGGGGCGTGTGAGCGCATCTCAAGGCGGGCCCTACGAGCGTCCGCACCGGCCCGCGCGGCGCGAGGACACGCCCACGGCCGATCGCCGGTCCGCGATCCGGCAGGCAGCGCTGCGGTTGTTCGCCGAGCAGGGCTACCGGTCCACCACCATGACCGACATCGGAGCCGCCGTCGGCATCCGCGGCCCGAGCCTCTACAAACACGTTGCTTCCAAGCACGAGTTGCTGGCCGAGATCATGATCGGAACGATGGAGCAGCTCATCGCGGACAACACGGCGGCCGTCGCCGGCACCGACGATGTGCGGGAGCAGCTGCGCCGCGCCGTGGAGGCGCACATCCGCTACCACGCGCGCCATCGCCTGGAGGCCTTCGTCGGCAACCGTGAGATCGGCAGCCTGGAGCAGCCCGACCAGGAGCGGGTGCTCGGCGGCCGCAGCGACTACGAGCGCCGCTTCCGTGAGTTGATCGAGCAGGGTGCCGCCGAGGGTGCCTTCCACGTCCAGTCGGCCAGGATCGCCTCATACTCGATCCTGGACATGGGCATCGGCGTGGCCAGCTGGTTCCACGAGGGTGGCGAGTTCTCCGTCGACCAACTCGCGTACCAGTACGGCGACATCGCGCTGCGGATCGTGGGCGCGCGGCCCCCGGCCGTCTCGTACGAGGAGACCGACCCGGCGCGCCCGTGAACCTGCCTGTCCGTCGCTGAGCGGTCAGTACTTGTAGGACTGGCCGCCGTCGATCGGAATGACCGCCGCGTTGATGAACTGGGCGTCGTCCGACAGCAGGAACGCCACGAGGTGGGCGACCTCCTCGGGCCTGCCGAAGCGCTTCATCGGGTTCACGCTGACGAACTGCTTGCCGGCCTCTTGCGGGTTCTCCGGGTCGAGCTGCCGGAGCGACGCCTCCACCATGGGCGTCATGATCGCGCCCGGCGCTATCGCCTTGACCGACACTCCGAACTGGCCGTACTCAATGGCGGAGTTGCGGGTGAGGCCGACGACGCCGTGCTTGGCCGCGGCGTACCCGGACTGGTTGCCGACGCCGCGGATACCGCCGACGGAGGCGGTGTTGACCACGCTGCCGGAGCCCTGCTTCTTCATGACGCCGAGGACGTGCTTCAGGCCCAGGAAGACGCCGCGCAGATTGATCGACAGGACCCGGTCGAACTCGTCCGAGCCGAAGTCCTCGGTCAGATTCTGCTTGCCCTCGATGCCGGCGTTGTTGAAGAAGCCGTCGATACGGCCGAAGGCGGCCAGGGTCTCGGCGACATAGCGCTCGACGTCCTCCTCGGAGGAGACGTCGGCGGTGATCGTGATCACCTCGGTGCCGGGGGATGACTTCTCGACGGCCGCGGCGGTCTCGGCGAGCCCCTGCTCGTTGACGTCGACCAGCGAAAGACGGGCGCCCTCGTCGGCGAGCTGGAGCGCCGCGGCCTGCCCGAGGCCCGAAGCGGCTCCCGTGATCAGTACGGCCCGGTTGGTGAATCTGTTGCGCACAGCTGTCTCTTCCTCGAGATCGGATCTTCGTCACCGAGCTTAACGTGATGATGTCCCAGTGGGACAAAAGTCCTCCCGGGACTCATGTCCCATCGGGACATGACCGGGAGTACCATCGGGGGCATGACGGCGATGAAGCCCTCCAAGCCCTCCAGCCGCACCACAGGCGGCATGCCTCCGGTCGAGGACCGCAGGCAGCGAAAGGCCCGGCAGACCCGGGAGGCGATGGCCGCGGCGGCCATCGATCTGATCCTCGAGCGCGGCCTCGCGGCCGTCACCGTCGAGGCGATCGCCGAGCGTGCCGACGTCACGCGCCGCACCTTCAGCCGCCACTTCAAGGGCAAGGAGGACGCAGCGCTCGACTTCACCCGGGCCGACGGGGACAACATCAACACTGCCCTGCGCGCCCGCCCGGCCGACGAGCCGCCGTTCGTCGCTTACCGCAACGCCGTCGGGGAGTGGCTCGCCGCCCGCGAGACGCTCGGCGGACAGCCCTACGCGCGGTGGCAGGCACTGCTGCGGCTCACGGACACCGAGCCGGCGTTGTTCGCGGCGTACGAGCGGATCCGGGTCGACGCCCAGGACGACTCCGTGGTGATCATCGCCGAACGGCTCCGCACCGATCCCGACCGGGACCTGCGTCCCGCCGTCGTGGTGGGCGCCGCCGCCGGAGTGCTCACCGCGGCCCTCCGCACCTGGGCGCGCCAGGAGCACGCGGACGGCCGGGGCCTGCTGGCGTGGGTGAACCAGGCCTACGACGCCCTCATCGAACAGGCGGCCGGAGCGACCGGCCCCGACGTGACCGTCGACAACAACGAAGTGACCATGGACAAAGAGGTCGAATCATGAAGGCACTGCAGTACCGGGAGATAGGCGCAGCACCCGAGGTCGTCACCGTCCCCGATCCGGAGCCGGGCCCCGGACAGGTTCTGCTCAAGGTCACCGCCGCGGGCGTGTGCCACTCCGACATCGCCGTGATGGAGTGGCCCGCCGAGGGCTTCCCGTACGAGCTGCCGCTGACGCTCGGCCATGAGGGCGTCGGCACGGTGGCCGCACTGGGCGAGGGTGTGACCGGTCTGGCGGAGGGCGACGCGGTCGCCGTGTACGGCCCGTGGGGCTGCGGGACCTGCGCCAAGTGCGCCGAGGGCAAGGAGAACTACTGCCTGCGCGCCGGCGAGCTGGGCATCTTCCCGCCCGGGCTCGGCGCTCCCGGCTCGATGGCCGAGTACATGCTGGTCGACGACGCGCGGCACCTGGTGCCGATCGGCGGTCTCGACCCGGTCGCCACCGTGCCGCTGACCGACGCCGGCCTCACCCCGTACCACGCGATCAAGAAGTCGCTGCCCAAGCTGGTCCCCGGCTCGACCGCGGTCGTCATCGGCACCGGCGGCCTCGGGCACGTCGCCATCCAGCTGCTGCGCGCCATGACCGCCGCCCGCGTCATCGCACTGGACGTCAGCGACGACAAGCTCGCCCTCGCCCGCACCGTCGGCGCCCACGAGGCCGTGCTGTCCGACGCGCAGGCGGCCGCCAAGGTCCGCGAGCTGACCGGTGGCCTCGGCGCGCAGGCCGTCTTCGATTTCGTCGGCGTCGAGCCCACCGTGAAGACCGCCGGTGCCGTCGCCGCCGTCGAGGCCGACGTGACCATCGTCGGCATCGGCGGGGCCGCGCTTCCCGTCGGCTTCGGCCACCTGCCGTTCGAGGTCTCCGTCACCGCCCCGTACTGGGGCAGCCGCGGCGAGCTCTTCGAGGTCCTGGACCTCGCCCGGGCGGGCGCCGTCTCCGTGCACACCGAGACGTTCTCGCTCGACGAGGCACCCCTCGCGTACGAGCGGCTGCACGCAGGCAAGATCAACGGCCGCGCTGTGATCCTCCCCAACGGCTGATCTCGCACAGCAACGAGAGCGCCGGCAACGAGCCCGCACAGCAGCGAACGACCAGAAAGAAGCACTGAGCACCTTGAGCACCACCGAATACGCCACCGAGTTCGCCGGCAAGACCGCGATCGTCACCGGCTCCGCCTCGGGCATCGGCCTCGCCGTGGCCCGCCGCCTCGGCCAGACCGGCGCGGCCGTCGTCATCGCCGACTACAACCTCGAGGGCGCCGAACAGGCCGCCGAGCAGCTCAAGTCGGAGGGCATCAAGGCGGCCGCCGTGCGCGTCGACGTCTCCGACGCCGCATCGGTCGAGGCCGGCGTGCGCTTCGCCGTCGACACCTTCGGCGCCCTGCACCTGGCGGTGAACAACGCGGGCATCGGCGCCGACGGCACCCCCGTCGGCGAGTACGACATCGACGTCTGGAACCGTGTGGTCCGCACCGACCTCGATGGCGTCTTCTACTCGATGCGCTACGAGATCCCCGCGATGCAGGCCGCCGGCGGCGGCGCCATCGTCAACGTCTCGTCCATCCTCGGCTCCGTCGCCTGGGCGGGTTCCTCCGCCTACGTCGCCGCCAAGCACGGCGTCATCGGCCTGACCAAGACCGCCGCCCTCGAGTACGCCGACAAGGGAATCCGCATCAACGCGGTCGGCCCCGGCTTCATCGAGACCCCCGCCCTACAGGCGATGGACCAGGAGGCCTACGCCGGCCTCACCGCCCTGCACGCCACCGGCCGCCTCGGCCGCCCCGAGGAGGTCGCCGAACTGGTCGCCTTCCTCCTCTCCGACCGCGCGTCTTTCGTGCACGGCAGCTACCACCTGGTCGACGGGGCGTACACCGCGCGCTGAACCGAGGCAGTGCCGACTCCGTCAGGGGCCACCCACTTGGGGTGGCCCCTGACGCGTGTGGCGATGTCCGTGCCCTGCACCCATGCGGCACTGTCGCTGCCCGGCGGGTCTCACGGGCCTTCGCGCAACTCGAAGAAGCCGAAGTCCGCCTCGGTCCGGGTGCCGCCGAGATCCTGGGCGCAGACGCCGACGAACGCACCGGTGAACCGGAGGCGGTCCCCGTAGTCGTCGGACAGCTTGGTGGCGTCCAGGACCGGGCCGATCCGCTGCCACACGGACCCGTCCGGCGAGGCGGAGAACCGAAGTTCGGCACCGTCGAAGCGGGCACGCAGACGGACCTGCGGCCATGCGTCGATGTCGATGCCGGCATCGGGGAGCTCGCGGTAGCTGCCGTCGTCGCTCACGGTGATCCCGAGGACCCGGCCGCGCCCTTCGGCGTGGGTGATCCGCAGGTAGTAGTGGGTGGTGGTGTCGTACCAGCAGATCAGGCCCGCGAGCTGCGAGTAGTGGGACGGACGGAAGTCGACGACCGTGGTGGCCTCGCAGTGCACCGAGGTGAGCCGCCGGGCGACGAGGCTCTGGTCGAAACGTGAGTGGAGGCTCTGCCGGCCGCGTAGCCGCAGCCATCCGGGGCGTTCGGTCAGGCTCAGCCAGGAGTCGTCGGCGGGAACGCGCAGGGTGCTCCAGTCCGAGCCGAGAACCGGGGTGTCGAAGTCGTCGCGCACGACGGGCGCGAGGGCCGGTCGCGGCTCCACCCCTGTGGGCGCCGGAACCTCCACCCGCGGCCGGTTGTCGCCGTGGGCGAGCCGCAGCCACCCGTCGTCGGTCCAGGTCAGGCGCTGCAGACAGCTCTCGCGGCCGAGGACGCAGCGGGGGCCGTCGGGCGTTTGCACCGGGCGGGAGGCCAGGTGGACGAGATACCACTCACCGTCCGGTGTCTCGACCAGCTCGCCGTGACCCGCCTTCTGCAGCGGCCACTCCGGCACGTCCCGGGTCGTGAGGAGCGAGCCCTCGGGGTCGAGTTCGTAGGGGCCGGTCAGCTCGCGCGAGCGGGCCATCAGGATCCCGTGGTTCCACCCGGTGCCACCCTCGGCGAGCATCAGGTAGTACCAGCCGTCGCGGCGGTAGACGTTGGGACCCTCGATGAGTTCGTCGTGCGTGAGGATCGTGCGAGGCTGTCCGATCAGGGCCTTCTTCCCGGCGTCGTACTCCTGGAGCAGGATCCCGGCGAACGACGGGTGCCCGTCACGGTGGTCCCACTGCATGTTCAGCAGCCAGGTGCGCCCGTCCTCGTCGTGGAAGAGGGACGGATCGAATCCCGAGGAGTTCAGGAAGACCGGCTCCGACCAGGGGCCCTCGATGGAGGGCGCGGTGATCAGGTAGTTGTCGACGTCCTTGTAAGGGCTGCCGACGGTCCGCACGATGGTGTAGACGAGCCAGAACCGGCCGTCGTGGTACGACAGTGAGGGCGCCCACACCCCGGCCGAGTCGGCGACTCCGCGCAGGTCGAGCATGCCGGGGTGGTCCAGGATGTGACCGGCCGGCTCCCAGTCGGCCAGATTCGTCGAGCGATGCACGCGTACGCCCGGGAACCACTCGAAGGTCGACGTGGCGAGGAAGTACTCGCCGCCGACGCGCAGGATGCTCGGGTCCGGGTGGAATCCGGGCAGCACGGGGTTGTGCATCTGGCCCGAAGGCATACGAGTCCTTTCGCCGGGCCCCGGTCATCAGCAGGTGCCGGCCCGATGCGTCGAAGTTCCGAGCCCCGGCGCCGGTGAACCGCTGAAGCCGCGGGCAGCCGTGACACGTGGTCAATCTAGAAACCGGTTGCTGCCGAGTCAACGCCCTCGCGGCGGCCCGTGGTCACTCGAAAATTTCGATGCCGCCGACGACTTCGGAGTTCCGGCCGATGAAGGCGCCGATGAGTTCGGAGCCTCCGGCCGACGGCGGTGTGGCGTACCGGACGACGCACATGTCATCCGCGGCGCGGCTCGCGCTCCGCGCGCGGCGGAGCCGTGCTCGCGCGCTCGACCAGCCGCGTGGGCAGTTCCGTGCGGGCGCTTTCCGGTGCCTGGCCCGCCATGAGCCGGACCAGACGGCGCACCGCTGTCGCGGCCATCTCCGAGAAGGGCTGGTGGACGGTCGTGAGGGCGGGGGACGCCCAGCGCGCCTCGGGGAGGTCGTCGAAGCCGACCACGCTGATGTCGTCCGGCACCCGCAGGCCGCGCAGCGCCAGGGCCTCGTAGGCACCGAGAGCCATCTTGTCGGAGCAGACGAAGACGGCGGTCGGCGGCTCGGGCAGGTCGAGGAGTTCGAGCATCCGGCGGCGGGCGACGACCTCGTCGAAGTCGCCGTAGCGAAGGTACTCGGGACGGGGTCGCACGCCCGCTGCCGCGAGCGCCGAGCGGTAGCCGGCGACGCGGGCGCTGCTGCACAGCTTGCGCTGGTAGCCGGCGATGACGGCGATGCGCTCGTGCCCGAGGGAGAGGAGGTGTTCGGTGGCGGTGGCGCCGCCGTGCCCGTTGGCCGCGCCCACCGACACGACTCCCGGCGGCGGCTCGTGGGCCGGGTCGATCATCACGAACGGAATGGCGTGTTGCTCGAGCCAGGCGTACTGGGAGGTGGTCAGCTCGGCCAGGTTGAACAGCACCCCGGACGAGCCGCGGGCGGTGAGCTTGTCCAGCCAGCCGCGCGCCGACCGCCCGCCCCCGGTCCGGGTCAGGCCTGCCGAGACCACCACTTCCAGGCCCGCCTCGTGCGCCGCCTCCTCCACGCCGTGCAGCACCGCGGCGGACCAGGAGCTCTCCAGCGAGTGCACGACGAGGTCGACCAGGCCGAGGGCCTTCGTCGTGTCCGTCCGGGGTCTTCGCACGTAGCCGAGCCGTTCGAGCGCCTCGGTGACCCGGCGGCGCGTCTCCGGCGCCACGTCCTCGCGGCCGTTGACGACCTTGGACGCGGTCGGCACGGACACCCCGGCCTCGCGGGCCACGACCGCCAGCGTCGGCCCGGTCGTCGCGCTCCCGCCACGCACCATCGCGGCTCCACCTCCCAGGCCCGTCCCGAGGGCCGGCGAAATCGTCGAACGCGTCGCTCGCACGGCGCAGACACGCGCCGCGTAGCAACCGTTACCTACACTAAACCCGCCTCAACACCGCGTGAAGAAGGAAGAATTCACAGGGCTGCGCCAGCCCTAGGGCTTCGAAACTTCGAACAGGGAGGCCTTGCAGGCGCTCCGCAGAGCCGACCTGTGAAACTGGTTGTGCTCATGGTCACTTGAGGGCTCCCAACGTGACGCCGGTCCGCCAGTAGCGGCGCATCGCGACCATCATGATCGCCATGGGCACGATGGACAGCAGGGCGCCGGTCAGGACGAGGCTGGTCAGGTCGACACCCGACTCCACGCGTTTGCCGGTCCAGTTGTACAGGCCCAGGTTCAGGGTCCAGTTCTCCTCGCCCCGCAGTACGGTCAGGGGCAGGAAGAACGCGTTCCAGGTGTTCACGAAGGCGAGCAGGAACACCGTGGCCCCACCCGTCGTCATCATCCGCAGCACGATGCTGAAGAAGATCCGCAGCTCCCCGGCGCCGTCGATACGGGCCGCCTCCAGCAGCTCGAACGGAATGGTGGCCTCGGTGTAGACCTTGGCCAGGTAGACGCTGAACGGGTTGATCAGGCAGGGGATCAGCATCGCCCAGGGGGTGTCGACCAGCCCGATCGCCGAGAACAGCAGGTACAGCGGCAGGGTGAGCAGGGCGATGGGGATGAGGAAGGAACCGACCACGCAGGCGAACACCGCGCTGCGCCCGGGGAAGTCGAAGCGCGCCAGGCCGTAGCCCGTGGCGAGGGCGATGAGGGTGCCACCCAGGGAGCCGACTCCCGCGTACAGGAACGAGTTGGCGGTCCAGCGCAGGAAGATGCCGTTCTCGTAGGTGAAGACCTGGTGCAGGTTGTCCCACAGATGCCAGCCGGAGAACCACAGCCCGTTGCTCTGGTACAGCCCGACGCGGTCCTTGGTCGAGGCCACGATCAGCCACCACACCGGGAACAGGCTGTAGACGCTGGCCAGGACCAGTCCGACGAGGAGGAAGCGCTGGCCGCCCCGGCTGCGTGCGGCGGGATCCGGGCGGGTGAGCCGTCGCGTGGTGCGTCCGCGGGGCGGCTCGGTGCCGGTTGCCGTGCCGTTCTCCTCACGGTTTTCCGTCAGCGCCATCAGTCCGCCTCCCTCGAGGTCAGCCGGTAGAAGAGGAAGGACGCGACACCGAGAATCAGGGCGAGGAGGACCGACAGGGCCGCGGCGTAGTGGTAGTTGCCGGCGTTGAACGCCTGGTTGTAGATGATCATGATCGGCGTGAAGCTGTCGCTGACGGTCTGCGGGGTGATGTTCCGGAACAGCGCGGGTTCATTGAAGATCTGCAGCATCTGGATGATCGAGAGCAGGGCGGTCAGGACGAGCGCCCCGCGCACGAACGGGACCTTGATGCTCAGCGCGATCCGCAGCTCCGAGGCGCCGTCGAGGCGTGCGGCCTCGAACAGCTCGCGGGGCACGCCCTGGAGCGCCGAGTAGATGATCACCATGTTGTAGCCGATGCCGTGCCAGGTCAGCAGGTTGCCGATGGCCGGCCACACCATCGACGGCGAGAAGAAGTTCCAGTGGAACCCGAACAGATTGCCGAGCGGCGTCAGCGGGCCCACGTCGGGACTGTAGAGGTTGATCCACACAATGGCCGCGACCACCCCGGGGATCATGTACGGGACCAGCAGCAGGATCCGGAACCGGCCGGCCACCCGCGAGGTGACCGCGTCCAGGAGCATCGCCAGCACCAGGCTGATGAGCAGCATGAACGGGATCTGGACACAGGCGAACAGCACCACCCGCAGGATGGACGTCATGAACGCCGAGTCGGTCAGGCCGTTGCTGTAGTTCTCCAGCCCGACGAACTCCGTGGTGGCGCCGCCGAGGCCGAGTCCTGACTGCTTCTGCAGGTACAGCGACTGGTAGACGGCGTAGCCGATGGGGAGCAGATACAGGAAGACGAATCCGAGCTGGAAGGGCACCGTGAACGCGGCACCCTTCCAGCGCTGGGAGCGAATCATCGAGTGTGCCTCAGCCCTTGACGCTGATGCCGCGCTGCTTCAGGTCGTTGACCGTCCACTCCTGCATGTGCGCAAGCAGGTCGGTGACCTTCTCCTTCTTGCTGACCACCTTGGCCCACTCGTCCTGCATCTCCGTGAACATCGCGGTCCAGTTCGGGCCGAAGGTCCAGTCGGTGGTGATGGTGCCCAGGCTGTCCGTCACGATCTTCTTGGCCGGCTCGTAGTTCTTGCCGAGCAGCTTCTCGGAGATCGCCTCGGAGACGTACGAGTCGCTGTCGGCCAGCGCCGGCATCACGCCGCTGCCGGTCTCCGGGCTCGCCATGGTCTTGACCGCGCCGGCGTCGGTGGACATCCACAGCGCCGCCTCAGCGGCCTGCTGCTTGTTCTTGCACTGCTCGCTCACCAGCGTCAGGTTTCCGCTCTGGTTGGTCCCCGCCGGCGTCTTGGGCGCCTCGCCCTTGTAGGTCGGCCAGGGGGCCAGCGCCCAGTCGCCGAAGGACTTGGTGAAGTTCTGCACCATGCCGGACATCTGCCAGGTGGAGATCTGCCGCGTCGCGGTGCCGCCGTTGTCGTAGTTGCGCTGCACGGCCGCGTAGTCCGCGAAGGAGAGCTTGGAGTTGAGGTCGTTGTCGATGATCTCCTGGATCACCTTCGCCGCCTTGAGGCTGCCCTCGTCCTGGAAGTTCACCTGCCAGGAGTTGCCGTCGATGGCGTACCAGTGCGCGCCGGCCTGCATGGCGAGCACCTCCAGGGTGCTCGGGTCCTCACCGGCGTAGTTGGTGAGCTTGATGCCGTGCTTCTTCAGGACCTTGCCCGCGGCGATGAAGTCGTCCCAGGTGGCCGGCGGCTCCAGGCCGTACTTCTTGAAGATGTCGGTGCGGTAGATGGTGAAGGCGGGCGCCGAGCTGGTGGGGACGCCGTAGATCTTGCCCTGCACCTGGCCGGTGGCCCACGAGCCGGGGTTGAACTTGTCCTTGCTGGACTCGACGTACTTCGTGATGTCGGCCAGCGCGCCCTGCGAGACCCAACTCGTCACGTACTCGCCGGTGTTCTGCAGCAGGCAGGGGGCGTTCTTGGCCTTGACGGCGTTCGTCAGCTGCTTCTGCATGGTGAGCTGGTCGGTCACCTTGGTGTACTTCAGCTTGACGTCCTTGTGGCTGGCGTTGAACGCCTTGACCACGGCCTCCTGGCCGTTGGCCCAGCCCCAGAAGTCGAGGGTGACCGGGCCGGAGGACTTGGACTCGGACTCTCCGGAGCCGGATCCGCCACACGCGGAGAGCAGACCTGTCAACGCGATACCGGCGACGGCGACGTGGGCGAACCTTCTCCGGGGGCTGCTGGAGTTCATCTTACGGTCATCCTTAGGGACGTAGACGATCGCGGAAGAGGGGGCCGGTTCGGTGGGGCGACAGCGAGCGGGTTAACCGTCGGCTCGCGTCTCGGAACCTCTGCGGAAGGTGTAGAAAACGGTTGCTGTGAAACGTAGGTGGCGGGCTGCGCATCACGCAAGAGGCGTACGGCAAATTGTTACGCCGGATTGTCCGGCATGTTGCGCACTGCTGCTGCCCCGCCTGATCGGCACATCGAGACGACTGTGCAGGTCACGGGCGTGTAGGGGATATCCATGGCGCCGGACGGACGATGCACGGTGCTTCAGGACATGGTCGAAACCGCTTACGTAACAGACGTCATCAGGCGCTACGACTGCCGGGATGAGAGGAACTCAGAACAGGCCCTAAGGCACCGCGGGAGGCTGGACGGACTGCCGTACGACGACATGCGTGCCCAGCACCAGGTGGTCGCCGTCGCTGCCCTTGCGGCGGCCGGCGCCTCTCTCGCGCCGCTCGGCCACCGCGCGCAGCGCGACGCGGCCCATCTCCTCGTACGGCACGTGAACAGTGGTCAGCCGGGGAGTGAGCTGGGAGGCCAGCGGGATGTCGTCGTAGCCGACGATCGACACGTCCTCGGGCACCCTGCGCCCCGCCGCCTGCAGTGCCTGCATGGCGCCCGCGGCGACCACGTCGGTCCCCGCGAGCACCGCGGTGAAGTCGAGCCCGTCGCGTAGGCACTCCTCGACGGCCTCGTACCCGTGCTCGTAGTCGTACGGGCCGCGCCGCACCAGGCCCGGGTCGAAGGGCACGCCGTAGGCCTCGAAGGCGCGCCGGGCGCCCTTCAGCCGGCCCTGTGCGGTGCTGAACTCGGCGTTTCCGGGCAGGACGAGGACCTTGCGGTGACCGGCCGACAGCAGATGGCTGGCCATCGCGTAGGCGCCGCCCTCGTTGTCGTAGTCGACCGTCGTCGCCGGCACGGTGCCCTCCAGGGGAGGCCTGCCCACCAGCACGAGGTGGGAGCCGGCCGCGTCGAGGGAGCGGGCGAACCGGGCCATGCGCAGCTGGTAGTCGTCGTGGTCGTAGGCGCCGCCGAGCAGGACCACCGCGGCGACGCCCTGCTGACGCATGAGATTGACGAGAGCGAGTTCCCGCTCGGGGTCGTTGCCTGTCGTACCCACCAGGGAAAGCCAGCCGCGCAGGGTGGCGGCGCCTTCGACCCCCTTGGCGACGTGGGCGAACGCGGCGCCGGTGATGTTGTCGAGGAGGATCGCCACCGTGGGTGTGCCGCCGCCGGCCAGCGAGCGGGCGTGGGCGTTGGTGACGTAGTCCAGGTCGCGTACGACCTTCATCACCCGGCGGCGCAGTTCGTCCGACACCGGGTAGTTGCCGGACAGGACGCGTGACACGCTGGCGACCGAGACCCCCGCCCGCTCCGCCACGTCCCGGATGGTCGCTCGCCCGGGTTCGGCCGACGCCTTGCGCTCACTCACCGTAGCGGCTCCTTCACCGTGACGACTCCTGCACCGGACAGGCCAGGGGCCCGCCCATCGCCGGTGCTGAAACCGTATCCCATCGTTTCACCAGGGCAGAGCGGGGTGCCGGCGCGAGGTTCAGGCGACATGCGTCAGATCCGCGTGCCGTACCTCGTGGGCGGGCGGCAGGCCCGCGACAAGGCGTTCCAGTTCCTCGACGACGATGCGCCCGAGGCGTTCCAGCTCATTGCCGAGCGAGCCCGCGATGTGCGGTGTGAGGAAGACGTTGGGGAGGGTGTACAGCGGGGATCCGGTGGGCAGCGGCTCGGGTTCGGTGACGTCCAGCACCGCGCTGAGGCGGCCGGCGACCAGCTCGTCGGTGAGCGCGACCGGGTCGACCAGGGCGCCGCGGGAGGTGTTGATCAGTATCCCGCCGTCCCTGATGAGGGCGAGCCTGTCGCGGTCCAGCATGCGGTAGGTCTCCGGGATGTCGGGAGCGTGCAGGCTGACGATGTCGCTGCCGCGCAACAGGTCCTCCAGCGACAGCAGTTCGGCGCCCAGGGCGGCCGCTTCGCCGGCGTCCACGTAGGGGTCGTACAACGCGACCGAGAGATCGAGCGGCTGCAGCAGCTGCAGGAGCCGGCGGCCCACGCGTGAGGCGCCGATGACTCCCACGCGGCGGCCGAGGTTGCCCGTGTCCGCGGTCTCGGCGGGGGACGGGTAGGCATGGGTCTCCCGGAAGCGCTCGCGGTGGGCGAAGGCGTCCTTCCCGGCGAGCAGGATCATGGCGAGCGTGTACTCCGCGACCGGCAGCGCGTTGCCTGTCACCGCGCTGCAGACGGTCACCCCGTCCGCCCACAGGGCCTCGCCGACGAGCGAGCGGACGGAGCCCGCGGCGTGCAGGACGGTGTGCAGCTGCGGTACGGCGGCGAGGACGTCCGCGTCCAGGTGGGGACAGCCCCAGCCGGTGATCAGCACCTCGGCCCCGGCAAGTGCCGAGGCGGCAGACGGTTCGGTGAAGTCCCGTACGACGAGCGAGGTGTCGACCTCGGCAAGCTCCTGGAGCCGTGCCATGAGCGGCGGAGGAAAGAGCAGCGGGAGGTGCACCGGATCCATGGCGAACACGGCCCTCGGCGGCTTGGCGCTGGGCATGACTCTCCTGAGGCACTCGGAAACGTTTCAGAAAGCGTCTTCTACCGTAGGTCTGATGCGAAGCGCCGGTCAATGAGCGTGAACGATCGCGGGGTGTGGGCTTCCCGTGGACGGGGGCGGGGGCGTATGTCGAGGTCGTGGCTGGTGGAGCGCCGTATTCGGGCCTTTTGCCGGAGCTGAGGGCGGTCCGAACCGCCGGCACTGGCGCTGATGCGGATCGGAGCTTTCTCGTAATCGGTTACCTGGCGCTCCCGTGACGCAGGCACGGCCGTGCCCAGGCGCAGCGCCGCGAGCGGGCGGCCGGTCTGGAGTGCTGTCCGTCGGCTGCCCAGCCCCCGCCGGTCCGGGTGACCGGTCCGCCGGCCTGGGCAGCGATGGCGGCAGCGGTTTCAGGCGATTCCGTTCATGCGGTTGAGCGCGGCGGCCAGGTCAGGTGTCTCACTGAGGATCAGAGCGGCACCGCCGAGCGCGCCGACGCGTGCGCCGAGCCCCAGCTCGGCGGGTACGAGGTCCACATCCCGGACGAGGGACAGGGCGTGGCGGCGTACTGCCTCCCGCATCGGGGCGAGGAGTACCTCACCGGCCCGGGACAGTTCGCCGCCCACCACGATGCGTTCGGGGTTGAGGAGGTTGCACAGATTGGCGAGGACCTGGCCGACAACGGTGCCCACATCGGTGAACACCTTTTCGCTCACGCGGTCCCCTGCAGCGGTGCGGGCAAGTATCTCGTCCAGGCCCGTTTCCGTGCCCGAAGCCGGGCGCAGAGCGGCCAGCACGGCCGGAAGTCCGGCCCGCAGCACCAGGCAGCCCCGGTTGCCGCACGGACAGGGCGGCCCGTCGACATCCACCGACACATGGCCCAGCTCGCCCGCGGCGCCGACGGCTCCGCGGTACAGCCGTCCGTCGAGGATCAGCCCGGAGCCGATGCCGCTGGACAGGCCGAAGTAGAAGAGGTTCGCCGCACCGCGGCCGGCGCCCCAGCGGGCCTCGGCCACGCCTTCGAGGCGGGCGTTGTTCTCCACGACGACCGGCAGGCCGAGGGCCCGTCGCAATTCCTCGGCAGCGCGCACATGGGACCAGGGCTGGCCCGGCAGGGACACTCCGACGACTCCGGTCCCGCGGTGGACGGGTCCCGGCACACCCACGCCGACGCCGATGACCTGCTGTCTCTCCAGAGCTGCCGTGTCGAGGAGCCGCTGGAGGATCGACACGCCGGTCTCGATGCGCTCGGCCGGCCCCGTGCCGGGGGCGAGGGGCGCCCCGGAGCTGGCGATCTCCCGTGCGGCCAGGTCGCTGAGGTGAACCCAGACGCCGTCGAAGGTGTGGTTCATCCCGGCTACGACGGCCGCCCGCGGGTTGACGGACAACCGGTTTCCGGCCCGGCCGTCGAGATCGTCCGGCTCGTCGTCGGACTCGGTGATCAGGCCACGTGCCAGAAGCTCGCTGACGATCGTCGACACCGTGGTCCGGGAAACGCCCGCCTGCCGTGCCAACTCGGCCCGGTGCAAGGGACCTCGGGCCATCAGCAGGGCGATGACCTGCTCTTCGTTCGATCGCCGCAGGCTCCGCAGTGACCCGCCGGGCTTTCGGCTCATGACGACGAGGTTACTCAGTCTTTTCGAAAGTTCGTCAAGACTCTTGACGCAGTTTCCGGACAGGAAGAAGCTCTGCCCCATCGCACGGCAACCGGTTGCCTAGCCGGCCGGCCGCCGTCGCAGTGCCGACACCTGGCCGACATCTCGTACAGCTCGAAGCAGGACCTCCACCTCCCGCCCCACGCAGAACCAGCTCATCTCTCATCTCCCGTTGTGTGAAGGAACTCCTCCATGAACGACACCCAGGGCACTGGACTGACCCGGCGCACTCTTCTCCAGGCCGCGGGTGCCACCGCCGCGGCGTATTCCCTGATAGGCGCGGCGGCCGGTACCGCGAGAGCCGACGACGCGTCCGGAGCGCCCGACAAGCTGGTGGTGTACCCCATCCCGAGCGGGGTCCCGACCAACTCGAGCTACTCCGTCAAGGCCCGTACGCCGGGTGGCGACTGGCAGACGGTGCCCGTCTACCGCGCCAGAGCGAAGTTCATCGACGCGAACACGGGCAGCGGTCCGGTCTACAACTCCTCCGTCGCCACGTTCGACTTCGACGGCACCGTCGAGGTCGCCGTCACCTCGTCCAAGGGCGCCATCGGCGCCGCGCGGATCCGCCCCCTGTCGTACAACACCCAGTTCACGGTGGACGGCGCCACGGTGAGCTTCACCCTCACCGAGCCGCGCAACCTCTCCATCGAGGCCGACGGCGACATCTTCAACAACCTGCAGCTGCACGCCAACCCCATCGAGACGCATGTGCCCGACCCCGACGACGAGGACGTCATCTACTTCGGGCCGGGCCTGCACAACACCACCGGCGGCGTGGTGAACGTGCCCAGCGGCAAGACGGTCTACCTGGCCGGCGGCGCAGTGCTGACGTCGCGGGTTGCGTTCCAGAACGTGGAGAACGCCCGGCTGCGCGGCCGCGGCGTGCTGTACAACTCGGCGAACGGCGTCCTCGTCGAGTACTCGAAGAACATCGAGATCGACGGCATCATGGTGCTCAACCCGAGCAGCGGCTACGCGGCCACCATCGGCCAGTCGAAGCAGGTCACCATCCGCAACTTTCACTCCTACAGCCACGGGCAGTGGGGTGACGGCATCGACGTCTTCTCCAGCGAGGACGTCCTCATCGACAACGTGTGGATGCGCAACGCCGACGACTGCATCGCCATCTACGCCCACCGCTGGGACTACTACGGCGACTGCCGCAACATCACCGTCCGCAACTCCACCCTCTGGGCGGACGTCGCGCACCCGATCAACGTCGGCACGCACGGCAACACCGACAACCCGGAGACCATCGAGAACCTCGTCTTCAGCAACATCGACATCCTGGACCACCGCGAACCGCAGATGGACTACCAGGGCTGCATCGCGCTCAACCCGGGCGACAGCAACCTGGTGAGCAACGTCCGCGCTCAGGACATCCGGGTGGAGGACTTCCGCTGGGGTCAGCTGATCAATATGCGGGTGATGTTCAACAAGTCGTACAACACCTCGGTCGGCCGGGGCATCGACGGCGTGTACATCAAGAACCTGTCGTACAACGGGACGCACGCCAACCCGTCCATCATGGTCGGCTACGACGCGGACCACGCGATCAAGAACGTCACGTTCCAGAACCTCGTCATCAACGGCAAGTTCATCGGCAACGGGATGAAGAAGCCCGGCTGGTACAAGTTCACGGACATGATGCCGGCCTACGCCAACGAGCACGTGCTGAACCCGCGGTTCCTGAACTCCACCGAGGCCACGTCCGCCGACGCGCCCGCGATCACCAGCCCGGACGAGGCCACGGCCACCAAGAACCAGGTCTTCAACTACCTGATCACGGCCTCCGCGCTGCCGACGTCGTTCAGTGCCGACGGGCTGCCGAAGGGGCTGGACATCGACACCGCCACCGGTCTGATCTCCGGGACCGCCAGGGACAACATCGGCGACTTCACCGTCACCGTCTCGGCCACCAACAGCGTGGGCACCGCGACGCAGACCCTCACGCTCACCATCCAGCACCCGTGATGCGGCACTTCTGAACCATGGAGTCACCCGTGCTTCCTCTCAGCCGACGGTCCTTCCTCGGCGCGGCGGGGCTCGTGGCCGTGGCCGGAGGCGGACTGCTGTCCGCCTCCGCCACGGCGGCGTGGGCCCAGGACGACAAGGCCGCCCTTCGGGCCTTCACGCACCCCGGACTGCTGCACAGCACCGCCGACCTCGCGCGCATGAAAGCCGCGATCGCCGCGCAGGAATCGCCCGTCTACGACGGATACGTGGCGTTCGCGGCGCATGCCCGGTCGAAGGCCACGTACGCGATCCAGAACACCGGCCAGATCACCACCTGGGGCCGCGGTCCCACCAACTTCCAGAACCAGGCAGTCGCCGACTCCGCGGCCGCGTACCAGAACGCCCTCATGTGGTGCGTCACCGGCAACCGCGCCAACGCCGACAAGGCACGCGACATCCTCAACGCCTGGTCGTCCTCGCTGACCGGGATCACCGGTGCCGACGGCCCGCTCGGCGCCGGCCTGCAGGCCTTCAAGTTCGTCAACGCGGCCGAACTGCTGCGGCACAGCGACTACGACGGCTGGGCGGACGCGGACATCGCGCGCTGCGAGGACTCGTTCCTCAACGTCTGGTATCCGGCGATCTCCGGCTACATGCTCTACGCCAACGGCAACTGGGATCTGACGTCCGTTCAGTCCATCCTGGCCATCGGCGTGTTCTGCGAGGAGTGGACGCTCTTCGAGGACGCCCTGCGCTTCGCCGCAGCAGGCGCCGGAAACGGCAGCGTCCCGCACCGCATCGTCACCGACGCGGGCCAGGGCCAGGAGAGCGGCCGCGACCAGGGCCACGAGCAGCTCGCCGTCGGCCTGCTCGCCGACGCGGCGCAGGTCGCCTGGAACCAGGGCGTCGACCTGTGGGGCTTCGACGACAACCGCATCCTCGCCAACTTCGAGTACGCAGCCCGCTACAACCTCGGCGGCGACGTCCCCTTCACCCCCGACCTCGACCGCACCGGCAAGTACATCAAGAAGACCGTCTCGGCCACCGGCCGCGGCAACCTGCCGCCGATCTACGAGATGGCTTACGCGCACTACGCCGGCGTACGCGGCCTGGACGCCCCGTACACGAAGAACGCGGTCTTCCGCGGCACCGGCGGTGCCCGCGTGGTGGAGGGCAGCAACGACGACCTGCCGAGCTGGGGCACCCTCGCCTACGCCGGCACGACGGCTCCCTCGCCGAGCGTGCCGACGGCTCCGACGGGCGTCACGGCGGTGGGCTCGGACGGCGCAGTCACCGTGTCCTGGCTGCCGTCCGCGTGGGCGACCGGCTACACGGTCCGGCGGGCGACCAGCCCCGACGAGGAGTACGAGACCGTCGCGTCCGGCATCGACAAGCCGACGTACACGGACAGTGACCCGCGCGGGGGCCGGAGGTACTACTACACGGTCAGCGCCTCGAACTCCCAGGGCGAGAGCGACAGTTCGGCGTGGGTCTCGGCGACCGCCGTTCTCCCCGAGCCCTGGTCGACCCAGGACGTGGGGGACGTGAAGATCCCCGGCTCCGCCTTCTTCGACGGCGAGCGCTTCGTCGTGGAGGCGAGCGGCACCGCGGACACCTACCGGCTGGTGCACCTGCCACTGAACGGCGACGGCACCGTCACCGCGCGCATCGTGTACCCGCTGAGCTCGCAGTACTCCAAGATCGGCGTCACCCTGCGGGACTCCCTCGACGCCGGCGCCGCCCACGCCTCGATGCTGATCCAGGGCCTGCCGCTGCACACCTGGAGCGGCGTGTGGACCGTGCGCCCCTCGACCGGGGCGGACATCTCCGCCACCGGCAGCACGCCGGTACCGCCGTCCCAGCAGCAGGCCATCACCACCTCCGCCGCCTTCCCGATCTCCAGTCTCGGCACCCTGCCCGAGTCGGCGACCCCGCTCGAGGCTCCGTATGTGGAGGGCGCGGGCGACGGCTACCGGCTGCGGATGCCGTACTGGGTGCGCGTCACCCGCAAGGGCAAGAGCTGCACCGGAGCGATCTCCCCGGACGGCATCCGGTGGACCGAAGTCGGCACCACCGAGGTCGACCTGGGGCACACGGCCTACGCGGGCCTGGTCCTCACCTCCTGCCTCGGCGTCGACGAGGACTACGCCGAGACGGGCACCGGCGCCTTCGACAACGTCAGCGTGATCTCCTCCTCGTCCGGCGAGGTCTGGTCGGTGCCGCGCCCGGCGCGTGTCGCGACCGATCTGCGGGCGACCGCGGGAGCCGACGCCGTCGAGCTGGCCTGGACGGACCCGGACCTCTCGGCGCGGTACAAGGTGCTGCGGGCGACGGACGCCGACGGGCCTTACGTGACCGTCGCGACCGGCGTCGGCGCGGTGGGCTTCGGGACCCGCATCCAGTACGCGGACGCGACCGGGACTCCCGGTACGACGTACCACTACGCGGTCGCCAAGACGCACTGCGGCGGACGGGGCCCGCTCTCGGAGTCCGCCTCCGCACCGATGCCGACACCCTCCGTGCCGGTGATCACGTCCGCGGCCACCGCGTTCGCGAACCAGGGCGTCGCGTTCCGCCATCTGCTGAGGGCCTCGCACGAGCCCATACGGTTCACCGCGGACGGTCTCCCGGACGGCCTGCGCATCGACAAGCGCACCGGGCTCATCTCCGGAACGCCCAATGAGACCGGCGAGTTCACCGTCACCACCACCGCGGGCAACGCGGCGGGTACGGGAACGGACACCACCCTCACCCTGACGGTCGGCACGCCTCCGCCGGACCCCTGGACGTACGGCGACCTCGGCGACGTGGTCTTCGACGACCGGGCGTTCGGGACCTTCGGAGTCGTGGCCATCCGCACCCCCGGGAGCACTGCGTACGAAGACGGGACCTTCGTCGTGCGTGGTGCCGGCACGGATCTCACCGTCAACGGTCAGGGGATGACGGGCCAGTTCGTACGGCAGCCCGTCACCGGTGACTGCGAGATCACCGCCCGGCTCGTCTCACGCGACGGCGCCACCGGCGACCGGGTGGGGCTGCTCATGGCCAAGTCCCTGTCGCCGTTCGACCAGGCGGCCGGGGCGATCGTCACGGGCGGGACCACTGCGCAGTTGATGCTCCGCAAGACCGTGGCAGGGGCCTCGGCCTTCTCCGGGACCGGGACCGTCGCGATCCCGACCCTGCTGCGACTGAAGCGCACCGGGACCGCCTTCAGCGCAGCCGTCTCCATCGATGACGGCGCCACCTGGACATCTGTCGCCGCGGGAGAGATCCCCGGCTTCGGTGACGCCCCCTACTACGTGGGTCTCGTGGTGTGCTCCCGCACACCCCTGGCCCGCAGCACCACGCAGTTCAGCGAGGTGAGCATCACCCCCACATAAATCCTCCAGCGGGATTGGAGATGCACAGCAATGAGCCGCACATACCCCCACACGAACAACCTGCAAAGAGAGGTGAGCCGCCGCGGTCTCCTGCGGACCGCGGGCGGTCTCACCGCCGCCCTCGCCGTCGGCGGCGCCACCGCGGCGCTGACCGGCGGCACCGCGGACGCCGCGCCCGCGACCTTCACCCACCCCGGCATGCTGCACAACGCCGGCGACATCAACCGGGCCAAGGTCAGGGTCGCCGCGGGCACCGACCCGTGGCTGTCCGGCTGGAACAAGCTGGTCGCCAACTCCCACTCCGCGTCCACCTGGACGCCCAACCCGCAGGCCATCGTCTACCGCGGATCGGGCTACCCCGAGAACTACGGCATCCTCTACAACGACATCGCCGCCGCCTATCAGAACGCGCTGCGCTGGGTCGTCGGCGGCACCAGCGCCAACGCGGACTGCGCCGTCAACATCCTCAACGCCTGGGCGAACACCCTCACCTCCATCCAGGGCAACGCCGACCGGTTCCTCGCCGCCGGCATCTACGGCTGGGAGTTCTGCCAGGCCGCCGAGCTCATGCGCGGTTACGCGGGGTTCGACCTCGCCGCCTTCCAGGAGATGATGGTCAACGTCTTCTACCCGCTCAACAACGACTTCCTGACCAACCACAACGGCGCCTGCATCACCAACTACTGGGCGAACTGGGACCTGTGCAACATGGCCTCGGTCCTGGCCATCGGGATCCTCACCGACGACGGCGCCAAGTACGACCAGGCCGTCAACTACTTCAAGACCGGCGCCGGCAACGGCTCCATCCAGCACGCGGTGCCGTACCTCTACACCGACTCCGACGGCTACGACCTCGGCCAGTGGCAGGAGTCCGGCCGCGACCAGGGCCACACCATCATGGGCATGGGCCAGATGGGCGCGATCTGCGAGATGGCCTGGAACCAGGGCGACGACCTGTACAGCTACGACAGCAGGAGGTTCTTCAAGGCGGCCCAGTACGTCGCCAAGTACAACATCGGCCTGGACGTGCCGTTCACCACCTACACCTGGGGCAGCGGCACGAACTGCTCCCAGCAGTCGCAGACGGTGCTCGGCTCCGGGTCCCGCGGCCAGATCCGCCCCGTGTGGGCCATGCTCCACTTCCACTACAACCGGCGCCTGTACCTGGACGACACGTACATCTCGCAGATGTACTACAACCTCGTCGCTCCCGAGGGCGGCGGCGGTGACTACGGCTCCACGAGCGGCGGCTACGACCAGCTCGGCTTCGGCACGCTGATGTACGCCAAGTAGAACCCCCGAACCGCCGAGGAGAGCCGGCGCACGGCAGCCGGCGGGACGGCTGTCTGCCGGCTCAGGGTGGTACGGCGGCCTTCACCGGCACGCCGTACCACCCTGCACTGCTGGGTGGCGGGTCCCGTGGTGGGTCCTCCTGAGCGCGTCACTCCTGAGCGCGTCACTCCTGAGCACGTCGCTCCTGAGCCGTGAGCTCGGTGGCGACGTGCAGGCGTATGCAGGCGTCGGTCCAGGCCTTCGTTGCCGTGTCGCGGTCCTCATGCCGCAGCGCGTCGAGGAGCGCTCTCAACCGTGCCGACGACTCGGAGAGACCGGCGCGGGTCAGATGGTCCGCGGCTTGGTGGACCCTGTCGAGTGCCGAGCGGGGGAGGTGGCGCAGGCCGTGGTGGGCCGCGTCGGCGAGAGCGGTGACGGCCGCTTCCAGGGCCCAGGCCGTGAGGTCGGGCGGGGCGGGCTCGGTGGGCGGGAGCGCACACGGTGCAGCTGCGACCGTCAGGTCGGGGACGAGCACTCCGCGAGGGCCGAGGAGGGCGAACGGGGTGATACAGAGCCGGCCCTGGGCATGGTCCAGAGCTCCGCTCACGTACTGCACGTCGTCCCTGGCGAGGGCCTCGGCGAGGGCGTCCAGAGCGTTGGGGCACAGGGGGTTGTGGGTGGCGTGGACGAGCACCCGATGGCCGGTGGCGTCCCGGACGTCCGCCTCCAGGCGCTGCTCGGCCGGGTCGTAGCCGATCCGTTCGACCTTCGAGAGCTCCACGACCCGCACCGACTCCGCTTCCACCCGTGCCCGGATCAGCCGCGGCGGCCGTCCGCCGGCCGATGCCGTGTACTGCGCGACATCACGGACGAGGAGGGGCTCGGGCAGCTCCGACCAGGCACGGCCGACCGGGGTGACCGTGGTGGCGGCCAGGCGACCACGGGTCAGCGACAGCCTCCGGCTGGGCGTGCGGCGTGCGGTCTCGCTGACCAGATTGCCCGTGGCCAGCGCGGACAGCGTGGTGCCCAGCAGGCGCCGGGACGCCAGGGCGGGACCTGGAGGCGGCAGTGGCTGGTGCCCGCCCGCCTGGGGCGGACTGGCCCGGAGCGGACCGGCGGGAGGTGGCGCCGTGTTTCGGTGCGCGCTGTCGGGCCAGTCCTTGCGCAGTACGAGGACGACTCCCGCGGCCGCGTGAGCGAAGTACAACTCGGCCATGGGACGTTCCGGGCTGCCGGAGACACGGCAGCCGAGGGCCGTGAGCCGGACCCGCCGCAGCGGCGTCTCGGCGGACTCCTGCGAGCCGAGCACCTCCGGATGCCCGGAAGCGCGGTGGCGGGCGTGCAGTTCGGCGAGAAGTGCCGCCACCTCGTCCGGCCGGTGCAGCGCGCTGCGTCCCGAGTAGGCGCCCAACTGGTCCACGAGATCCACGACTGCCGCCGCGGGCCAGTGCAGCGATGCCGTGGTGAGGAGCTGGCCGATGCGACGCAGCGTCGCCCGCTGGACCGGGCCGGAGTGGACGATGCCTTCCCAGAGGAGTTCATCGGCGAGGTCGACGGCCCGCTGGAGGGACGCGGTTGACGCACGCGGGGGCGGGGGCGCGGTCGGCGCCTGCTTCTGAGGCTGGTTGTTCTGGTCCCGGAGCTGTACGGCATCCGGGACGTCGGGTGCGCCGGGTTCCTGGAGGGCGACCAGGACGAGCGGTGCCTCCGCGTCGGCCGTGTCGGCGGCGCGGAACGCCCAGATCGCGAGCGCCAGCATCTCGCCGCGCAGCGCGTCGAGCGCGTCGGTCAGTGCGTGCGCGGCCTCGCCGGGCACCGGGAAACGCACCGTGCAGGTGGGCAGTTCGACCCAGGGAACCGGATCCTGAGTGGTCGGCCGGTGGACGCGGACCGTGGCGCCGCGCCGGGCGGTGCGGCGTGCGGCGGCCAGGGCGCGCGCGCCGACGGCCGCGGCGAGTGCCGCGTCGTCGATGTCCCCCGGTGACCAGTTGTCCGCGGCCGCCTCGGGAGGCGGGGCGTCCGCCCTCCGCTGGTAGGCGAGGACCAGACCCACCAGGTGGCGGCAGACCCCCGTCGCGTCGCAGCCGCACACTCCGGTGTCCAAGGACGCTCCGGGCGCCAGCCGGGTCTCTGTACCGTCCGCGAAGCGTGCTTCCACGCTGCCGTCCGGCGCGGTGCCGAGCTCGGGGACCGAGCCCGCCTCGAGCTCCTTGGCGGCCCGGCGCACCAGGCCGCGGTTGGCGAGCACGGCGAGCGTGTCGGGTGTCAGGGCCAGCAGGTCCTTACGCAGGGGTGTGGCCGCCGTACTGTCGATCGGTGTGCTTGTGGTCACTGTCCCAGCCTCTCCGCGACGAAACCCGCGAGCTGGCCAGGCGTCATCGCTCCCACATGCGCGCCGGCCTCCGCGAGGCGGCCCGCGAGTTCTCGGTCGAAGTCCGGGTTCGCCTCCTCGTCGAGCGCCGCGAGGCCCAGCACCGTGGTGCCCTGCTGCACCAGTGCCCGTACCGTCCGCACCAGCCGGAACCGGTCGCCGCCCTCGTAGAAGTCGGAAATCACGGCGAAGACGCAGCGGCGGGGGTTCTCGATCAGGCCCGCGCCGTAGTCCACGGCCCGTGCGATGTCCGTCCCGCCGCCGAGCTGGACGCGCATGAGCAGTTCCACCGGATCGGTCACGTCGGAGGTCAGGTCGACGACGGAAGTGTCGAAGGCCACTAGATGGGTCTTGAGGCCGGGCAGTCCCCACAGGCAGGCGGCGGTCACCGCGGAGTGGATGACCGAACCGGCCATCGACCCCGACTGGTCGACGAGCAGCACCAGTTGCCAGCGCTCGAGATGACGTCGGGTGCGGGAGTGGAAGTGCGGGCGTTCGATGAGCAGACGATGCTCGAGTGGCTGGTAGTGAGCGAGATTGGCGCGCACTGTGGCCCGGAAGTCGAAGTTCCGTGCCAGGGGCAGTCGGCTCGGGCGGCGCGAGCGGGTACCCGAGAAGGCCTTGCGGATCTCAGGATTCAGACGCTCCATCAGCTGCCTCACCACGCTCTCCACGATCCGCCGCGCGAGCCGCAGCACCTCCGGGTTCATGAGGTGCTTCGTGCGCAGCACGGCACGCAGCAGGGTCGGGCTGGGCTCGACCCGCTCCAGAACCGCCGGGTCCGTCACGATCTCCTGGATGCCGTAGCGCTCGACGGCGTCGCGCTCCAGACGCTCGATCGTCTCCTTCGGAGCAGCTCGTCGATGCGGACGTTCATGTCGGACGGGCCCTCGACGAGCACGTACGCGGGCCGCAACCGCTCGATGGTCGAAGCGACCAGCCGGGCGCAGGCGGGGGAGTGGTGGCGCACCCCCAGGAACACGGCGGGCATGTCAGCCGTCCAGCAGATGGCGCGCGTCGTACAGGGCCTGCCACTGCGGGCTGCGGCGGCGCCGAACCCGCTGCTCCAGGTGGCGGCGCAGCCGGGCCAGGTCCTCCGGGCTGTCCTTGGCGACCGTGCCCGCCAGGCAGGCCACCACGTCGGCGGCGCTTCCCGGCTCACCGCGCAGGAACCAGCCGCGCACGCCCACCGCGTGAGCGACGGAGACGGCCTCGGCGGTGCTCATCACCGCCGACGGCCGGTCCATCGCTTCGCCCTCGCGGGTCGTGCCCGCGCGAAGTTCACGGAAGGTGGTGACGAGGACCTCCAGTACGTCGCGGTCGGGCGATACGTCCACGCCGGAGCGCCGCAGCAGCACGCTCGCCTCGGCCTCCACGAGTGCCAGCTCGGTGTCGAGATCGGGAATCGGGAACACCGTCTCGAAGTTGAAGCGGCGCTTGAGGGCCGCACTCATCTCGTTCACACCGCGATCCCGCGTGTTGGCCGTCGCGATCACGTTGAAGCCCTGCCGGGCGAACACCATGCCGTCCGCGCCCTCCAGTTCCGGGATCGCCACCACACGCTCGGACAACAGGGACAGCAGCGAGTCCTGCACCTCCAGCGGACAGCGGGTGATCTCCTCGAACCGGACGATGCGGCCCTCCGCCATGCCGCGCAGCATGGGCGCCGGGACCAGGGACCGGCGCGAGGGGCCCTCGGAAACGAGCAGCGCGTAGTTCCAGCCGTACTTGATCTGGTCCTCGGTGGTGGCGGCGCCGCCCTGCACCGTCAGCGTCGATGTGCCGCTGACCGCGGCGGCGATCAGCTCGGAGAGCAGGGACTTGGCGGTGCCGGGCTCGCCGACCAGCATCAACCCGCGGTTGGTCGCAAGCGTCACCAGGGCACGCTCGACGAGCGACGCGTTCCCGACGAACTTGCGGACGATGCCGGCGCTCTCGTCGCCGACGATGAAGCGGCGCGCCGCCCGCAGACTCAACTCCCAGCCCGGCGGCCGCGGCCCGCTGTCGTCGGCGCGCAGCGCGGCCAGCTCGTCGGCATACCGCACCTCGGCAGGCGGGCGCTGAACCTCGGCCCCCTCGCGAGCATCCACGGGCTCGCGGACGGCACCCTCGGTCGTGTTCTTCGTAGGTGCAGTACTCACCGGGTCGTCAGCTCCGTCAGATCGGCGAGCAGCTCGGACACGGCCACCGGGTCGAGCTCCCCGAAACGCAAGGTGTGAGGCCGGCTCGGCCAGTAGTCGTTCGGCTGGCTGTCGAGCCAGACGGTCTCCAGCTTCTGCTCGGACGCGGGCTCGAAGTAGCCGACGGCGATGCCGTAGTCGGGGGCGATCACCGCATAGCGGTCGGGGGCGAGCCGCTTGGAGAGCCAGCGCTCGACGCCCGCGTCCTGTGGTTCCCCGCGCTGCCAGCCGCGGCGTTCGAGACCGACGAGCCTGCCCGTCGTCACGGTGCATCCCTCGAACCGTTCCAGACGCCCGCCGGCGGCCTCCTCCTCGGTCAGCGCGAACACCGGCCGCCCGAGCTGCGGGAAAGGCTGCAGGATCTCGTAGTCGGCGAACAGCTCGGCCCATGCGTCGAGTTCGCCTGCCAGGTGCAGTGGGTGCGCTATCCGTATGGTCGCCGCGTCAGGCAGTGTGAACATGGTGTCGTCGGCGTCCGCGAACGTACGGTCCTCGGCGACCCGGAACGCGGTCGTCGTCCCCTCCGACGCGCTCAGCCACACCAGGCGCCGCACCAGATGCCACAGCAAGGGGTGCTTGACGAACAGCTCGCGGAACTCGGCCGCCGACCACGAACGGCCCTGCACCATGGCCGCCTCCAGCCGTCGCACCTGGTCGGAGGCGATCGTGCGCACGTCCTTCTTCAGCGCCATGAACCGCTTGCGCTCGGCGGGGGCCAGCTCCGCGTCGTCCCGTGCGCCCGGCTGCGGCAGGTCCTTGCGGCGCTTGCCGTCCGCGTCCAGGACGTAGGGCCGCAGCTGCTCGTCGAAGCCGACGGTGAACGTACGGCTGCCGTAGTCGATGACCGTGGAGCCACGCGCGTCCAGGCTGAAGTCCGGCACCAGCCGGTCGGCGAGCTGCTCGCCGGTCAGGCCCAGGCTCTCCGCCACCTCCGTGATCTTCTCCTGCGCGCGGACCTTGAGGGCCTTGAACTTCACGCGCTGCGCCACGCCGTGCAGGTGCATGAGCGCCACGTCCGTACCGATCGCTGCCAGTACGTCGAGCCCCTCCACCGCGCGGTGGTGCGCGCCCTCGCCCGGCCAGGCCCGCACCAGCGGCGTGAGACGGCGCACCGTCTCGTCGTCGCCGAGCACGCCCAGCGCGGTCAGCGCCCAGCTCTCCTTGTTCGGCATGCCCGCGCATCGCCACTGTTCGAACAGGGCCCATGCGAACTCCGCCAGCGGCTGGGGCGCGCACAACTCCTGCACCGTCGCCAGCCCTGGGTACGGTTCGCCGGGTCGCGACATGGCGAGCATGGTCACCACGTGCCGCGTGGCGTCGGCGGGCAGCGCACCGCCGGAGTGCACCAGGATCTGCGGCAGCAGCACCGGGTCGGCCCACTCGACAGGCTCGGGAAGCTTCGCCGGCAGTGCCGTCTCGAGCGGGTCGGCCGAGAGCAGCTCTCCGACCGCCTCGGCGGCCTCAGCGCCGTACCCGGCAGCGGCGGTGCGGACGACCTGCTCGCCGTGCAGAGCCGCGACGGTGCGCAGCGCCTGCTCGGCGTAGCGGCGGGCGGTGCCCGCCCGGCCCACGGCGTCCGGCACCAGCAGCGCGGCGGCCGCCTCACCGTTCCGGTCGAACCAGGAACGAGTCGTCGTCCTCGTCGACTTGAGCCGCACCGCCCACTCGGCGATCAGCCGGGCTACCTCCACGCTCACAAACGGCAGCAGCATCGGGGCGAGCGAAGAGGGCTGGCTCGGGGCGACGCGCAGCACCAGTCCCAGTGCGTCCGTGCCGAACCGGGCCACGACCGGCTTGAGCGCGGCCTCGCCGTCCCACAGGTGGTCCGTCGGATCCCACTCGTCCAGCAGCGGCCGGACCAGGTCCTCGGGTTCGCTGAGGAACACGCCGAGTGAGCCGATCCCGTCGTTGCGGACCGGGCGCAGCAGGACCTCCGGATCACTCGACCACTGCTTCGTCCCGGCCCAACTGCGCTGCCAGGAGGGGGTTTCGGCCCAGGTCCGCTGCTCGCCGGGCAGCCACGCCACCGATGTTCCGGGGACCGCCGTGAGGCCGGCGACCGTCTTCGCCCTGCCGGTCTTCCGGGGCCGGGTCCAGGGCGGGCTGGTGAGCAGCTCGGGCAGGGACGCGGCCGGCGCGTCCGGTACGAGGTCCCGGGGCCGCAGCAGCGGTTCGACGACGGACGCCGCCTCCGGTGAGAGTGAGGGGAGCGTCTCCTCTGCCAGCTCCCGATGGGAGGACACGTGCACCAGCAGCGCGTGGCAGGCGCGTTCGGCGTGGGGAGCGCCGGCAGCGACAGCTTCGCCGAGCATCCGCAGTGCGCGCACCGGGAAGCGGCGGGCCGCCTGGGCCACCGCGGACTGCACCTTTTTGTCGTTGAGCCGGGACAGCAGCAGACCGAACGCCTCATCGGTGGGGATCTCGGTCAGGACTCCGCTCACCTGCTTGACGGCATCCGAGGAGACGTACGAAGCGGTGAGCTGCTCGGCTACCAGCGGTGCCACGGCGCTGCCGATGCCGTCGGCGACCGTTGCGACCGTCGCCATCGGCCACCCGTTCCAGCCCAGGTCGGCGGTTCCGCCCAACTGCTCGACCTGGGCTGGGTCATTGAGAGAACAGAACAGCATCGACCGCAAAGTCGCGTCGCGTTGACGGCCGGCCTCCGGGTCGGCGCAGCACTCGGCCACCCACTCCTGCTCACTGGGAACGAGATACGAGACGACGATGCGTCTGCGGGCGCCGTCACGCCGCCGCCTGGCGAGCGCGGAGACCACCGAGCGGTAGGTGTCCTCGTCGGTGGCCGCGAGCAGTGCCCGTACGCGGCTTGCCACGTCGCGCATCCTGATCGCGCCGTGCGCGAATCCGTCGTCCGGTAGCCGGTTGACATGCGGATCGGACCGCTTCACACCGCGCTGGAAGTAGTGCACATCGAGTTCGAACAACTCGACCGTGGCCAGGGCGGCGAAGCCGAGTCCGTGTGTCTCGACCCAGGCGTCCGCACACGCCGCGCCTGACCACGCCATCTCGGAGGTGGCCGCCAGCACCGCCGCGCCCACCGGGTCGGTCGCCCCGCCGCGATGCGCCACGGCGGCCTCCACCAGGCCCGCGTCACTGAGCGGGCTGGTCAGGAACTCCTGCACCCAGCCTGCCTCGTGGCGCAGGCGTCGGTCCGCTTCCCAGGCCGCACCCTTGACCGGCGGCGCGGGCTTGCGGCGGATGCCGCCCCGCCGGGGGTGGACGTGCCGGCGCCAGGCGCTGGGCAGCACGAAGGTGTCCTCGTCGGCCACCGGCTCGCCGCCCGGGGACCCCGCTTCACCCGCGTCCGCCACCGGTGTGCCCTGCTCTGTGGCGGGAGAAGCCGCACCGACCTCCCGATACCCTTTGCGCTCCTTGGCCGCGATGCTCTTCCGCAGATGTACTGCCGCCTCCTCAGGAGACGCGCACTCCTTGACCTGTGTCCGCCCCTCGGTGCCGCACTGCCCGTACCGAACGGTCACCGTGGCTCCCTCGGCCTCGGCTTCCCAGAACTTCGACGAGCCCGCTTCGGCATACTCCCAACGCCGCATCGCCCCACCCTTTCCACGTCCACCGGCGCACCGGTCCACCCCATGCAGAATCAGCCGCTGACCAGCGGATTTCCACCGCCGTTCAGCAGTGATCACCACATTAGAGGGAGCCACCGACAACGCCCTCGGGGCCGCATCCGACGAGGACTCCGCCAACCGTCCTTGCGCCTCGTCCCCGCGCCCTGAGCGGATGCGCCGATCAGCCGAACACAAGCAGTACCAGCGCTGCCACCGCATGGACGACGAGCAGGGGTATGCCCACCGGCCTGCCCCTGCTCTCGGGGGTGCTCTCCTCGGTGGGGCGCAGCGCGGGGTCGGCCTGCATCGCGCGGATGGCGTCGACGGCCCGTAGCGCCTCGGGCCTCCGGCGGAAGCGGCGATTGAGCCAGGTCGGGGCGACGACGCCGTAGACCTCCATGCCGCGGTCTCGGTCACCGGAGTAGTGGATGTTGAACCCCCGGTTCCTCAGCCAGACACGGGTGAGCTCGCCCCAGGGCACGTGCTTGATCCGCCGCATTCTGACCACCCAAAGGCCCGAACCGTCAGCCGTGACACGCCAGCTGAACAGGGTCGCGACGTGGTACGTCGCGCCGAGGACGGCCACGGCGAGCCACACGCGGTACGCAAAGGGCACTACGCCGAAACGAACCGAGAGAGTGGCCACGCCGGCGATCACCGCGGCTTCGAGGACGGCTGCGAACAGCCGGTTTCCGGTTCCCGGTCCCCAGCTCACCGGGGCGGTGCCGGGCTGGGGTTGCTCGGGCCGCTCCATCGGCGGCTCCTGGCGCACCGACCCGGTGGCGTATTCGACACACAGCCGCGGGGTCTCCCGCCCGTCCGACGAGACGAGGACGAGGCCGCCGCCGGGGTGTGGTGGGCCGAACAGCAGTGCCTCGCGCAGCCGATTGTGTACGGGGGCCTTGAACTCGCTGCCGGCGAGTCGGGTGTAGCAGCCGAGGACCGGGCGGCGGCCTGCCAGGTCGTCGGCAGGGAAGACATACGTGCGCCGGTCGTTGTGACCGCCGCCTTCGCGTACCAGCACACGCAGCGCGGGCAGCGGGCCGCGGCGCAGCGTGGCGGCGTTGCGCCGGTCGCGTACGTAGTACGCCCCGTTCAGGCAGGCGACGATGGTCCCGACGAACACGATCGCCTGCCGGAACCCGGCGTCCCGCAAGGGCGGGACGCCGAGCGGGCCGAGCACCAGGACGAGGACGACGGCGAAGGCCATCACCGTGCCGCAGCCCAGGTGATCGCCGTCGGCCTCGAGTGCCTTCGCAGCCTCGGGCAGTGGATGCCGACCGGGGCCCGCGATCTCCAGCGCGAGCTGCCGCTGCCGGCGCCCGGCGGCGAGCCGTCGCAGACAGCCGAGCCAGGCGTAGCCGGCAGCGACGGCCACGGCGACGCCCGCAACGGGGGGCGTGTCCGTCTCGACGAGCACCCACACGGCCAGGAGCGGCAGGACCACAGCAGTGGGCAGCGGCAGCCGCCAGATGCCGCGGTACAGCACGGTGACCATCAGCGCCACCGTGACCGTGCCGAGCCCCCCGGACGTGCACGGGCCTCTGTCATCGCAGAGGTACGCATGATCCCCGCCGAGTTGGAGCGCCGCCATGCACGCGAGTGCGAGGGCGAGCACGGCCGGAAACGGATGCGCCCACAGACCGGGCCGCAGGGCGCGCCATCGATCGGCGTCGGAGGAGAGCCAGGCGGCGGCTTCCGAAGGAGCCGCTTCCGGCGGCAGAGGAACGGGGTGTTCGGTCACGGGCGGATTGTGCCGCCGGGCGCTTGATCACCCCCCTTCCAAGGGCTGACGTGAGCATGAACAGCGCGCGGCCGCCGGGCGAACACTCGACGGCAGTCGCCGGATGCCATGAGTCCGCCGTCGGAGCGGTGACACACGGCCTGCGACCCACTCCACAACGTGGCGCTGCAAACGGATGCCAAGTACCAATTCGGACATAGCGATAATCCCGTCGCGTGAGGTGGATCACGACTCCTTGTAGACGCCTGAAACCCGTGGCTAACGTCCTCGCAACCTGCTCGAGCGGAACCGTCGCGGCCAGAGGGTGAGTCCTCTTCTGTGCCCGGTGGACCCCCGAGCGCAACGTGAACATCAGCGGGGCACCCTGACCCGTCGCCGCCCAGCCGTTCCTCGTCCGCGTCCTGGCGACGCGCACGGAACCAGAAGGCTCCGGCTCGGAGACATGCCCCTCGCGCGGCCGGCCCGTTCCCGGTCCCGGCCCGCACCAGGCACCCCATCCGACAGGCAGCAGGGAGACGCCCCATGCTTCTTTTCGCATGCCCCAGCACGCGAGACGGACAGACGCTCCGCGGCATCACCGCCGCGGGCGCCGCCGACGCCGTGCCCCCGTCTGCCTGTACCCCCGCGCCATGAGCTCCTTCCCGCTCCGCGTCCTCACCGGAGCCGTGTGCGCCGCGGCCGTGGAGATGGCGGCGATGACCACGGCGCTGGCGCTGTATCCGTTCGGTCTCGGCGAGGACGGGGCAACCGACGGCCTCCGGTCCGTTCAGCCCGCGGACGACGCAGACGCCACGCCGCGGCCCCGTCCGCTCCGTGAACCGGCCGCTGCCGACGACATCCCCGTCGTGCTGGTGCACGGGATGAGCAGCAACAGGGCGATCTTTCACGTTCTCCGGAGGGACCTGCGCCGGGCGGGGTTCCGACAGGTCGCCGTGCCCAACTACAGCTGGCTCACCACCGACGTCCGCAGCGCCGCACGGAGGCTGGCCGAGGAGGTGGAGCGGCTGTGCGAGCGCGGAGGCCATGAGCGCGTCCATGTGATCGGCCACAGCCTCGGCGGCCTGATCGCCCGCTACTACGTGCAGCGTCTGGGCGGCCACGCGCGCGTGGACACACTGGTCACCCTCGGGGCGCCCCATCACGGCACGCTCGTCGCCATGCTGCCGGTGCCGCACCCGGTGATACGGCAGCTCAGGCCGGGCAGTGACCTGCTCACCGAGCTCGCGGAGCCCGCTCCCGGATGCGCGACCCGCTTCGTGGCGTTCCACAGCGATCTCGACGAGCTGGTCATCCCCACGGCCAGTGCCAGGCTTTCCCATCCCGACCTGCGAACCAGCAACATTCCGGTACGGGCCGTCGGCCACATCTCACTTCCGCTGCACCGCAGGGTCGTGAGCGAAGTCTGCCGAGTGCTCCACGACGCTCACCGGTCCGAGGCCACGGCCGCGGCCTGAGCGGCAACCTGTCCACGCCCCAGCGGCGACTGCCCTGCGTCAGCACCCCCCACTACACAGCAGGGCAGACGACGCTATGGAAAGCATTCAGCACAAGGCGCGGCACCGCAGGCGCAGGCTCGGCCTGAGGCTCGGTGTGCCGGTGGCGCTGGTCGCCGCGGTCGGCCTTTCGTACGGCACTGTCTTCGGCCTTTTCGGCGAGGACGCGCAGCCGAAAGCCTCGGCGACCACCGCCGCTGCCTGGACCGGCGACGTCGCCGACGGCTTCGCCTCCGTCGACGCGCTGGGCCAGAACGGCACTTACGGCGGACGGGACGGCAAGACCGTCACCGTGAAGACCCTCGCCGACCTCGAGAAGTACGCCACGGCCCCCGAGCCCTACGTCATCGTCGTGGCCGCGACGATCACCATGGACCCCGTGGGCAAGGAGATCAAGGTCGCCTCGGACAAGACGATCGTCGGCTCGGGCACATCGGGACACATCGTCGGCGGCGGCTTCTTCCTCGGCCAGGGCGTGCACAACGTCATCATCCGCAACCTGACGATCCGGGACTCCTACCAGGGCGTCTGGAACGACAAGGAACACGACTTCGACGCCGTTCAGATGGACGGCGCGCACCACGTCTGGATCGACCACAACGACCTGCGGCACATGGCCGACGGCCTGATCGACGTCCGCAAGGACTCCACGTACGTGACGGTGTCCTGGAACAGACTGAGCAACGACAACAAGGCGTTCGGCATCGGCTGGACCGACAACGTCGTCACCGACATCACCGTCCACCACAACTGGTTCCACGAGACCGAGCAGCGCAACCCGTCCACCGACAATGCTGCGCACGCGCATCTGTACAACAACTACCTGCAGGACGATCCGGGCACGGACATCACCTCGTCCTACGGCAACTACTCCCGCGGCAACACCAAGATGGTCCTGGAGAACAGCTACTTCCAGGGCTTCAACAACCCGGTCATCAAGGACAGCACGGCCAGCATCGTGCAGCGCGGCAACGTGTTCTCCGGCACCAGCGGCCGCAACGAGAGCGGCGGCACGGCCTTCGACCCGAAGACGTACTACAGCTACACCCTGGACAACGCGGCCGACGTCCCGTCGAAGGTGAAGTCGGGTGCCGGACCCCGCTCGACCATCGGCACGACCACGACCACGACCACGACCACGACCACGACCGCCGCCGCTGCGGCGACCACACTCACCGTGGCCAAGGACGGCTCCGGCCAGTACGAGACCGTGCAGGCCGCCGTGGACGCCGTGCCGGCGAACAACACCTCACGGGTCGTCATCTCCATCAAGCCCGGCACCTATCGGGAGACGGTGAAGATCCCGTCCACCAAGCCGCACGTCACCCTCCAGGGCACCGGCGGCAGCCGCAAGGACACCGTCATCGTCTACAACAACTCAGCCGGCACCGCCAAGCCCGGTGGGGGCACCTACGGCACGCCCGGCAGCGCGACCGTCGCGGCGGAGGCCGACGACTTCCAGGCTCGCAATCTCACGGTCTCCAACGACTTCGACGAGAAGGCCAACCAGGGCACGTCCGGACACCAGGCCGTCGCCCTGCGCACCGCCGCCGACAAGGTCTTTCTCGACAGTGTGATCATCACGGGAGACCAGGACACCCTCGAACTGGAGACCGCCGGCGCGGACAAGCTCGGCCGGGTGTATGTCACGAACTCCTACGTCGTCGGGAACGTCGACTTCGTCTTCGGCCGGGCCAGCGCCGTCATCGACCGCTCCGTGATCACCCTGAAGAAGCGCTGGGACGGCACTTCGGCAGGTTACGTCACGGCGCCGAGCACCCCAGCCGACCGCAAGGGCTTCCTGATCACCAACTCCACGGTGAACGGCGACGTGTCCGCCGGGAGCTGCTACCTCGGCCGCAACTGGCACGCGGGCGGCGACGCGTCCCTCGACCCGCAGACGACCGTCCGCAACTCCACCCTCAGCAGCGCCGTCAAGTCCACGCCGTGGTCGGACATGGGCGGCTTCTCCTGGAAGGACGACCGTTTCGCCGAGTACAAGAACACCGGCCCCGGCTCGGGCGCCGCGAGCAGCGACCGCCCACAGCTGACGGACGCGCAGGCCGCCGGCCAGGAGGTCGCCGACTGGCTGGGCGACTGGAACCCCACCGCCTCCTAGGAGGCCGATGAAGATCTTGCTCCGACCACCCGGCTCGCCCCGGATTGCCAGTAAATGTCAATCGTCATGAACCGATGCAAGCCGGGCGC